>NZ_JAMZBD010000546.1:0-1868 GCF_024158685.1 Halomonas sp. 707D4
CGGCAAGCACGGCTTCCAGAAGCCGACCCAGCCGATCGTGCGCGAAGTCTCTATCCCTGAGTCGATCAGCGTGGCCGAACTCGCCGACAAGATGTCGATCAAGGCCAACGAAGTGATCAAGGCGATGTTCACCATGGGCGCGGCGGTGACCATCAACCAGACCATCGACCAGGACACCGCGGCGATCGTCGTCGAGGAGATGGGTCACAAGGTCAAGCTGGTGAAGGACGACGCGCTCGAGACCGAAATGCTCGAAGGCATCTCCTACGAAGGCGAGGAGATCACCCGTTCGCCGGTCGTCACCGTCATGGGTCACGTCGACCACGGCAAGACCTCGCTGCTCGACTACGTGCGTCGCGCCAAGGTGGCCACCGGTGAAGCCGGCGGCATCACCCAGCACATCGGTGCCTACCACGTGGAAGACGAGCACGGCGGCGTGACCTTCCTCGACACCCCTGGCCACGCGGCGTTCACCGCCATGCGTGCCCGCGGTGCCAAGGCCACCGACGTGGTCATCCTGGTGGTCGCGGCGGACGACGGCGTCATGCCCCAGACCATCGAGGCGATCGAGCACTCCAAGGCGGCCGAGGTTCCGATGGTCGTCGCGGTGAACAAGATCGACAAGCCGGACGCCGATCCGGACCGGGTCAAGAACGAGCTCTCCCAGCACGGCGTCATCTCCGAGGAGTGGGGCGGCGACACCCAGTTCGTCCACGTCTCGGCGAAAAGCGGTGAAGGCATCGAGGATCTGCTCGAAGCGATCCAGCTGGTGTCCGAGGTGCTCGAGCTCAAGGCCGTACCGTCGGCGCCGGGCAAGGGCGTGGTGGTCGAATCGCGTCTCGACAAGGGCCGCGGCCCGGTCGCGACCGTACTGGTCCAGAACGGTACCCTGAAGAAGGGCGACATCGTGCTGGCGGGCCTGCACTACGGCCGCGTACGCGCGCTGACCAACGAGCTCGGCCAGCAGGTCGACGAGGCTGGCCCCGCCATGCCCGTCGAGATCCAGGGCCTGGACGGCACGCCGGATGCCGGTGACGACTTCATGGTCGTGGCCGACGAGCGCAAGGCGCGCGAAGTCGCCAACTTCCGTCAGGGCAAGTACCGCGAAGTGCGCCTGGCGCGCCAGCAGAAAGCCAAGCTCGAGAACATGTTCAGCCAGATGGGCCAGGACGAAGTCGCCAAGGTCAACATCGTGCTGAAGGCCGACGTGCAGGGCTCGCTCGAAGCAATTCGCGGTGCGCTCGAAGAGCTCTCCACTGATGAAGTCCAGGTGGCGGTCGTCTCTTCCGGCGTGGGCGGCATCACCGGTACCGACGCCAACCTGGCGCTGGCCAGTGAGGCCATCGTGGTCGGCTTCAACGTGCGTGCCGACGCCGCTGCCCGCGAGATAATCGAGCGTGAAGGGCTGGATCTGCGCTACTACAGCGTCATCTACCACCTGATCGACGAGGTCAAGCAGGCGATGAGCGGTATGCTCGCGCCGGAGTGGAAGGAAGAGATCGTCGGCGTGGCCGAGGTTCGCGACGTGTTCCGCGCGCCGAAGATCGGTGCGGTGGCCGGCTGTATGGTCGTCGAGGGCTCCGTGCATCGCAACAAGCGTATCCGCGTACTGCGCGAGAACGTGGTGATCTACGAGGGCGAGCTCGAGTCGCTGCGCCGCTTCAAGGACGACGTCCAGGAAGTGCGTAACGGCATCGAGTGCGGTATCGGCGTCAAGAACTACAACGACGTCCAGGTCGGCGACAAGATCGAAGTCTTCGACCAGGTCAAGGTCGAGCGCACCCTGTAAGGGGCGCGAGGAGCCATCATGCGCGAATTCAAGCGTACCGACCGAGTGGCCGACCAGCTCCAGAAGGAGCTGGTCGGCC
>NZ_JAMZBD010000547.1:0-1857 GCF_024158685.1 Halomonas sp. 707D4
GGGTTTTATTTTTATTTATCTACTCGTTTCCCGCTCGAGGCTCTCGCCCTCTTGGCGTCGCTGCCCGTTCAAAATGGCCGCTCAGCATAGCCATTTGCCCCCTGCCAGCGCAATCGTCGCACCGCACGAAACCTTCTAAAATCCTTGTCAAATCCTGCATTTGCGTTTCGGTTACGTAAAAAAACATAGATGCGTCAACCACTTAAAAAGTGAACACTGTTCGATCATGCCCCCACTACAGAATCATAGACTTTAGTCTAACAGGGTCTCAAAAATCCATGCCGATAGCGTATACGCCATACCGATTGCCGCAGGCAGACGCTTTCCATGCCCTTGAAACGACGCTACCCGCCATCAGGCGGGTAGCGTTGCGGGAAGGGAGAAGCTGTTTCAGCGGCGCGGGTAGTCGTCGAGCAGCGCGTCGAGCGTGGCCGGCGGCGTCTGGTCGCTGATCACCGCCTCGCCGATGGCCGCGAGCAGAATCAGGCGCAGCCTTGCATCGACGTTCTTCTTGTCCAGGCGCATGCGGGCGAGGAAATCCTCGCGGCTCATGTTGGCGGGCGCGGCCAGCGGCAGCCCGGCGCTTTCGATCACCGCCCTTGTGCGCGCAAGGGCCGGCGCGTCGATCATGCCGAGCTCACAAGAGAGCGCAGCGGCCATTGCCATGCCGGCGCCCACCGCCTCGCCGTGCAGCCAGTTGCCGTACCCCTGGTGCGCCTCGATGGCGTGGCCGAAGGTGTGGCCCAGGTTCAACAACGCGCGTACGCCCTGCTCGGTCTCGTCCTCGGCGACGATCTCCGCCTTGATCTGACAGCTTCGAGCGATCGCCTCGCTGACGGCCTCAGCATCGATACGGCGCAGCGCGTCCATGTTCTTTTCGAGCCAGCCAAGAAACGCCGCGTCACGAATCAGACCGTACTTGATCACCTCGGCAAGACCTGCCGAGAGCTCGCGGGCGGGCAGCGTCTTCAGGGTGTCGGTATCGATCAGCACGGCCTTGGGCTGATGGAAGGCGCCGATCATGTTCTTGCCCAGCGGATGGTTGACGCCGGTCTTGCCGCCCACCGAGGAGTCGACCTGGGAGAGCAGCGTGGTGGGTACCTGGATGAACGCCACGCCGCGCTGGTAGGCGGCGGCGGCAAAGCCGACCATGTCGCCGATCACCCCGCCCCCGAGCGCGACCAGCGTGCAGCGGCGGTTGAAGCCGGCGCCGAGCAGCGCGTCCCAGATACGCTCGACCTGCTCGAGGTTCTTGTACATCTCGCCGTCGGGCAGCACCAGCGTGCGCACCTCCAGGCCCTCGGGCAGCCCCGCGCGCAGCGCGTCGAGATACAGCGGCGCCACGCTCTCGTTGGTGACGATCATCACCTGGCTGCCCGCCAGGTAGGGCGTCAGGGCATCCGGACGGCGCAACACGCCGGCCCCGATGTGGATGGGGTAGCTGCGCTCTCCGAGCGCGACGTTCAGGGTGCGTTTTGCGCTTGCGGTCATGGGGATACCTTGGAGTCGGATGCCCGGGGACCAAAGGGCCGGGCATCGGGCGGATCGAGACGGTCGAGCGAGTCGTTCAGGCATCGGGCGCGATGCAGGATGTCGCTGACCACCGCGCGCGGGCTGCGCCGGTCGGTACGCACGATGACGTCGGCGGTGGCGCGATAGAGGGGGTCGCGGATGGTGAACATCTCGTTGAGCACCTGCTCGCGGTCGACGCGCTGCAGAAGCGGGCGATTCTTGTCGCGAGCGGTACGCTTTAGCTGCTGTTCGACGGTGGTGAACAGATAGACCACGGTGCCGCGCTCGCGCAGCGCCCGGCGATTCTCCTCGCGCAGCACCGCCCCGCCGCCGGTGGCCAGCACC
>NZ_JAMZBD010000548.1:0-1855 GCF_024158685.1 Halomonas sp. 707D4
CTTTTTCGCCTCGGCCTGGGCGGCACGGGGTTTTTCCAGCTTGGTGATGGCGTGGTAGCCGATCTGGTCGGCTTCCGCCGGCAGAAAGCCCTTGCCCTTGACGGTCTTGATATGCAGGAACTGCGGGCCGCTCTGGCCGCGCAGCATGCTCAGGGTGTCGGTCAGCGCGTCCAGGTCGTGGCCGTCGATGGGGCCGACGTAGTTGAAGCCGAGCTCCTCGAACAGCGTGGCGGGGCTGACGAAGCCCTTCATGTGCTCTTCGGTGCGCTTGGCGAGCTTGAGCGCACCGGGCAGGTGCGAGAGCACCTTCTTGCCCTCTTCGCGCATCTTCAGGTACGGCTTGCTTGCCAGCATCCGCGCGAGATAGGTGGCCAGGCCCCCGACGTTCTCGGAGATCGACATCTCGTTGTCGTTGAGCACCACCAGCAGGTTGGCATCGACGTGGCCGGCGTGGGTCAGCGCCTCGAAGGCCATGCCGGCGGTCAGGGCGCCGTCGCCGATGATCGCGCAGACCCGGCGGTCGTCGTTCCGGGCGCGGGCGGCCAGCGCCATGCCGAGGGCGGCCGAGATCGAGGTGCTCGAGTGGCCCACGCCGAAGGTGTCGAACTCGGATTCGGCGCGGCGCGGAAAGGCGGCGAGCCCCCCGTGCTGGCGGATGCCGGTCATCGCCTCGCGCCGCCCGGTGAGGATCTTGTGCGGGTAGGCCTGGTGGCCCACGTCCCACACCAGCCGGTCCTTCGGGGTGTGGTAGACGTGATGCAGCGCCACGCTGAGCTCGACCACGCCGAGCCCCGCGCCGAAGTGTCCGCCGGAAACCCCCACGCTGTAGAGCAGGTAGGCGCGCAGCTCGTCGGCAAGCGTGGCGAGCTGGGCGTCGTTCATGGCCCGCAGCGCGGCGGGGTGATCAAAGGAGTCGAGCAGCGGCGTGGCCGGGCGCTCGCGGGGTATCTCGTCGAACAGCTTCATGGGCATGTATTCACGGTCTTCTTTGCGGGCTCTTGCATCGCGGCGAGCGTATGCATGGCCATTGTTCAGTGGTCGCGTTCGATCATGTAGCGGGCCAGATCGATCAGCGGCGCGGCGCCTTCGCCCAGCGGCGTCAGGGCGGCGATGGCCTCGTCGGTCAACTCGCGCGCCTTGGCGCGAGCGCCCTCCAGGCCCAGAAGGCTCGAATAGGTGGGCTTGGCTCTGGCGGCATCGGCGCCGGAGGTCTTGCCGAGCGTGGCGGTAACGCCGGTCACGTCCAGCACGTCGTCATGAATCTGGAAGGCTAGACCAACCGCGCGGGCGTAGCGAGCAAGTGCCGTCAGGCGCGGGTCGTCCTCCTCGACGGCGACGAGCCCGCCCATCCGCACCGCCGCCTCGATCAGCGCGCCGGTCTTGTGGGCGTGCATGTGGGCGAGTGCCGCGACGTCGGGAAGCCCGCCCACGGCGGCCAGGTCCAACGCCTGGCCCGCCACCATGCCCTGGCGTCCGGAGGCGACGGCCAGCGTCGTGACCAGTGCCCCCAGGCGCGGATGGCCGGCCTTCGCCAGCACCTCGAAGGCCAGCGCCTGCAGGGCGTCGCCGGCGAGGATCGCGGTGGCCTCGTCGTACGCCTTGTGGACGGTCGGCTGGCCGCGGCGCAGATCGTCGTCGTCCATGGCGGGCAGGTCGTCGTGGATCAGGGAGTAGGCGTGGATCAGCTCGATGGCCGCCGCCGGGGCGTCGAGGGACTCGTCCGATGCGCCCAGCGCCCGGCCCGACAGGTAGACCAGCAGCGGCCGCAGGCGCTTGCCGCCGACCAGCAGCCCGTGGTGCATCGCCTGCTCCAGGCGCGCGTCGACGGCGGGGGTGGAAAACAGCGCCTCGAGAG
>NZ_JAMZBD010000549.1:0-1846 GCF_024158685.1 Halomonas sp. 707D4
TCGTCGGCGATGATGATGTCCGGGTCGAGCAGCAGCGCGATGGCGATGATGATGCGTTGGCGCATGCCGCCGGAAAGCTCGTGGGGGTACTGGTCCAGGCGCTTCTCCGGCGAGGGGATCTGGACCTGGCGGAGCTTGTCCAGCGCGATGGCGCGGGCGGCCTTGCTCGAGATGCGCCGGTGCGCCTTCAGGCACTCGACCATCTGCTCGCCGATGGAGAGCACCGGGTTGAGCGTCATCATCGGGTCCTGGAAGATCATCGAGATGCGGTTGCCGCGCACCTTGCGAAGCTTGCGCTCCGAGAGGGTGTTGAGCGTCTGGCCGTCGAACACGATGCGTCCGCCGGCGATGAAGCCGGGCCTTGAAATCAGGTTCAGAAGCGAGAACGCCGCCACCGACTTGCCCGCGCCGGATTCACCCACGATCCCCAAGCGCTCGCCGCGGTCGAGGGTGAAGCTCACGTCGCGCAGGGCGCGCACTTCGCCCTGGCGCAGGGCGAAGCGGACGTCGAGTTGAGAGACTTCGAGTAGTGCCATGCCGTCCTCAGCCTTTGTAGAGTCGTGGGTTCATGACGTCGCGCAGCCAGTCGCCCAGAAGATTGATGGAGAGCACCAGCACGACCAGTACCGCACCCGGGATCAGCGTGATCCACCAGGAGCCCGACTGGATGTAGTCGAAGCCGGCCTTGATCAGCGAGCCCAGCGACGGGTGGGTCTCGGGCATGCCGAGGCCCAGAAACGACAGCGCGGCTTCGGAGATGATGGCGTTGGCGATCTGCACCGTCGAGATGACGAAGATCGGCGAAAGCGTATTGGGCAGCACGTGGCGGAACATGATCCGCCGGCTTCGCAGGCCCATCACCCGGGCGGCGTCGACGTACTCCTTGCCCTTTTCCGCCAGCACCGAGGCGCGCACGGTGCGCGCGTACTGGGGCCACTCGGCAAGTCCGATGATCAGAATCAGCATGATCACCGCGTACTGGCTGTAGAAGGCGCTGCCCATGGTCGCCTTGACCACGGCGCCGACCACGATGGCCACCATCAACGTCGAGAACGAAAGCTGGATATCCGCCAGGCGCATCAGGATCGCGTCGACCCGCCCGCCGAGATACCCGGCCATCAGGCCGAAGGTGACGCCGATCAGCGCCTGCAGGAGCACGGCGCCGAAGCCGATCAGAAGCGACACCCGGGTGCCGTAGAGAATGATCGACCACAGATCGCGCCCCTGGGCGTCGGTGCCGAGCGCGTAGCGGTCATCGGCGCCGTCGATCCAGAACGGCGGCAGTTCCGAGTCGAGGATGTCGATCTGGCGCAGATCGTAAGGGTCGGTGGGGGCGATCAAGGGTGAGGCGAAGGCCGCCACCACCAGGCAGAGAAAGATCGCCAGGCAAAGCTGGGCGGTGCGGTCGCGCTTGAAGCTGTACCACACGTAGGAGTCGCGCAGGCGCTCCCAGCGGCTGGGCGTCGTCGTGGTCGTTGTCATGCGGGCTTACCAGTCAGTTTCACGGTGGGGTTCACGAGACCGTAGATCAGATCCACCACGGTATTGGTGACGACGAAGATCACGCCGACGATCATCAGGTACGAGACGATGAGCGGGATGTCCGCCCGGTTGATGGCATCGAGGAACATCAGGCCCATGCCCGGCCACTGGAAGACGGTCTCGGTCAGGATGGTGTAGGCCACCATGGTGCCGATCTGCACGCCGCCGACGGTGATCACCGGCAGCATGGTGTTCTTGAGCGCGTGGACGAAGTAGACCCGGCGCATCGAGATGCCTTTGGCGCGGGCGTACTTGACGTACTCGGACTGCATCACTTCCATCATCTCGGCGCGAATCAGGCGCA
>NZ_JAMZBD010000550.1:0-1842 GCF_024158685.1 Halomonas sp. 707D4
CAGTGGAAGCGCTCACCGCCGGTGCAGCACGGCGATTTCATGGCGAGCCTTGACGTGCGAAAGCGCTACTGGGCCCGGGCGCTGATCGGCTTCAAGGCCCTGGGCAGCGCCCAGGTCGGCGGCGCGCATCGCGTGCTGGCGGCGCTGGAGGCGCGTGGCTTCATCGAGCTGCTGGTGACCCAGAACGTCGACCGGCTGCACCAGCGCGCGGGATCGAAACGCGTGATCGACCTGCACGGCCGCGCCGATACGGTCAGCTGCATGAGCTGTGGCTACGCGATGATGCGCTACGCCATGCACGCGGAGATGGCGCGCATGAATCCGCGCTTCGCCGCCCTGGACGCCGCCCACGCCCCGGATGGCGATGCGGATCTGGAAACCGACTTCTCGCGCTTTCGCGTCTACGACTGCCCCCGCTGCGGCGGCGTGTTGAAGCCCGACGTGGTCTACTACGGCGATGTCGTCCCCCAGGAGCGCCGCCTCAAGGCGCAGGCGGCGCTCGCCCGGGCAAGCGCGGTGCTCGCCGTGGGCACCTCGCTCATGGTGTTCTCCGGCTATCGCTTCTGCCGCGAGGCCTACGCCCTGGGGCTGCCCGTGGCGTCGCTGTCGCTCGGCGTGACCCGGGCGGATCACCTGCTGTCCCACCAGTGGCGCGCGCCGCTTACCCCGGTGCTGGCTCATGCCCTGGCCTGCCTCGACGCGCGTGACGCGGTGGCCGCCGCACCTTAACGCGCCTTCGAGACCCAGGGGTTGTCGGTGATCCACAGCCGCCAGGGAGCATCGCGATCCGCCGGGGCGGCGTAGTCGATACCCACCCGGGGGCCGCTGGAAATCGCGCCCGGGGCGTCACCCTTCACCACCCAGAGCTGGTTCGGGCGGGTCATGTCCTCGCCGTAAAGCGTCTTGTCGATGGCCAGCGCCCGGGTCAGCTTGCCCGGCCCGTTGGAGAGCTCGCGGTTTTTCACCGGGCGAATGCGGCGCATGGCGTCCTCGTTGACGTATGGCTCGACCGCGCGCACCAGCACCGCGCAGGGGCTGCCTTCTGGCTCGGTGACGATGTTCAGTAGCCAGTGCATGCCGTACACCAGGTAGACATAGGCGTGGCCCGGCGGGCCGAACATCGCCCGGGTGCGCGGCGTCTCGCGGCGGTGGGCGTGGCAGGCGGTATCCATCGCGCCGCGATACGCCTCGGTCTCGACGATGGTGGCGGCGACGAGCTCGCCGTTCACCCGGCGCACCAGGCGACAGCCCAGAAGCTCTCGGGTAACGAGCAGGGTGTCGCGGTCGAAGAACGCGCGCGGCAGCGGCGCGTGGTCGGAAAGGGGCATGATATCGCCTTATACTTGAGTCAGATGCTAGGGTATTAGCCCATGCAAAGGATTGAAAGCGGAGGCCACCGTGCTGACATTCGAACATGATTACACCACGCTTCCCGAGCCGCTCTGGGTCGCCTGCGACCCTGCCGGCGTCGCCACGCCCGAGCTGATCGCCTTCAACGCGCCGCTCGCCCGGCGCCTCGGCGTCGATGCGGTGCCGGACGACGCCACGCTCGCCGCGTGGTTCAGCGGCAACACGCCGCCGCCCGGGGCAAGGCCCGTGGCGCTGGGCTACGCCGGGCACCAGTTCGGCAACTTCGTGCCCCAGCTCGGCGATGGCCGGGCACTTTTGCTGGGCGAGGTGGTGGACGCCCGGGGCAAGCGCTTCGATATCCAGCTCAAGGGCAGCGGGCGCACACCGTTCTCTCGCGGTGGCGATGGTCGCTCGCCGCTCGGGCCGGTGCTGCGCGAGTACCTGGTCAGCGAGTTCATGGCTGCCGTGGGCGTGCCCACCACCCGGGCGCTG
>NZ_JAMZBD010000551.1:0-1841 GCF_024158685.1 Halomonas sp. 707D4
CCGCCGAGGTCGACGAGGCCACGCTCGCAAGCGTGGCGAAGATGTACGCCGAGGGCTTGAAGCGCGCCAAGCAGGCGGGCTTTTCCGATCTGCAGCCCGGGCGCTTTTTGCTGCCCGGCGAGCTCGAGGACGCGCCGGTACTGCAGTTCTTCCCGCTGCCGGATCTGACAAAGCCCCGGGAAACCCTGGAAGCGCTGCCGCAGGAGAGCCTCTACGCCACGCTCAAGGCGCGATTTCGCTACTACCAGCAGCAGGTGGTGCGACCTTTCTACCGCGACCACTTTCGCCGCTTCGACCGCCAGATCGTGCTGGTCGACGTGCTCGGTGCGCTCAACGCCGGGCCCGAGCGCTTCGAGGATCTCTCGCGCGCGCTTGGCCAACTGATGAAGAGCTTCGACTACGGCAAGCGCAGCCTGCTCACGCGGCTGTTCGCGCCCAAGATCGACCGCCTCGCCATCGCCGCCACCAAGGCGGACCACGTCACCCCGGACCAGCACGCCAACGTGGTGGCGCTGCTGGAGGCCCTGCTGGCCGAGCCCTTGAAGGATCTGCGCTACGCCAACGTGCCGGTGAAGGCGTTCTCGCTCGCCGCCATTCGCGCCACCGCTGCCCGCGAGGTGCAGGAGGACGGCAAGCGCACGCCGGCGCTGCGCGGCACCACCCTCGAGGGCGAAGAGGTGCTGCTCTACCCGGGGGACGTGCCGAACCGGCTGCCGGGAGCGGACTTCTGGCAACGCCAGGGCTTCGACTACCCGAGCTTTCGCCCGATGCAGCGCGAAAGCGACGCGCTCGATCATATCCGCATGGACGCCGCCCTCGACTGGCTGATTGGAGACAAGTTGCAATGACCACGCCCAACCCGCGCCGCCAGTTCAGCCTCGACGATACACCGCCGCCGGATGAGCCGCTGCGCGCTGGCGAGCGTTTCGATCCGCTGCACGAGGATGCGCCGCTGGCCGAGCCGGAAGTCCGCGCGCTGCCCGAGGAAAACCTGGGCGCGCCGCGCAAGCGCCGCTGGGGGTTGATGTTCGCGCTGATCGGTGCAGGCGGCCTGGGAGCCGCCGAGTTCGCCACTGGCATTCCGGATGCCATTGCAGGCTCGGCCTGGCTGAGCGTGGCCTGGCAGGTCTTTGGCCTCGGGCTGATTACCCTCGGCGGCGCATCGCTGGTCAAAGAGCTGGGCCGGCTCAAGCGGCTCAAGCGCCACGACCGACTGCGCGAGGAGCTCGCCACCCTCCCCCACTGCTCCTTCGAGCAAGCCACGTCACTGGCGCAAAAGCTGAAAGTGCAGCTCAAGCTCACGGATGACGACCCGAACTGGCAAGCGTTCACGCGCGCCTGCCAGCCACACCACAGCGGCGCCGAGGTCCAGACGCTGTTGTGCTATCACCTGCTCGCCCCGCGCGATCGCAGGGCCAAGCGCCTGGTGACACGCATGTCCGGCGAGACGGCCCTGATGGTGGCGATCAGCCCGTTGACGCTGGTCGACATGGCGCTGGTCGCCTGGCGAAGCCTGGCCATGGTCGACCGCCTCTGCCGGCTCTACGGGCTGGAGCTCGGCTACGCCAGCCGCCTGCGCCTGTTTCGCAACGTCTTGCACAACATGGCCTTCGCCGGTGCCAGCGAACTCGCCACCGACGTCAGCGTCGACATGCTCTCGCTGGATTTGACCGCGCGGCTCTCCGCTCGGGCGGGCCAGGGGCTCGCCACCGGCCTTCTCAGCGCCCGGCTGGGGCTACGCGCCCAGCGCCTGTGCCGACCGCTGGCCTTCACGCCAGAAGAGCAGCCGAAGCTCGCCGATCTGCGCCAGGACCTGTGGCACCAGCTCAAGCGCCTCGCTG
>NZ_JAMZBD010000552.1:0-1829 GCF_024158685.1 Halomonas sp. 707D4
GGTCGGGGCGCAGGGCGAAGTAGAAGGCTTCCGCCAGGGTGCGACCCCGCCAGCTACGGTGGGGCTCGTCGAACAGCCGCTGGTCCTTGAGCGATCCCTTGAGTACGGCCTCCGGCACCTTCAGGCGCAGCCGTTCGCGAAGTTCACGCAGGCAGGCATCGAGCAGGCGCTCGTGGGGATTGATGAACCCGCCAGGCAGCGCATAGAGGCCTTGGCCCGGAGCCGCGGTGCGCCGGGTGAGCAGGATATGGCCGGACTGCACCACCACCGCGTTGACGGTCACGAAGATCGGCGGGTAGGGCGCCTGGGCCCAGGCCTTGCGATACTGCTCGAGCAGGCGCTGCTCCTCGAGAAGCTGTTGGTAGGGTGGTTGCTCGCGAAACGCCGCAATGTGCCGAGTGACGCCGGGAGGTAGATCGTGGTGCGCGCCGGTCTCCAGGTAATCCTCGCAGGCCTCCCGGGAGCGAAAAAGCCGCTCGCGGATCTGGCTGGCCGAGATGCCCTCCACGACCGGCACACTCACCGATTCCCACTGGGGAAACAGCGACAGGTAGTAGCTCGACTGGCCACGGCTGGCACCGATCAAGCCGATGCGCGGCAATCGCGCAAGGGTAGGCAGGGTCAGGTCGCGCACCTTGCGCTGCACGTCGCGCACCCAGACATCGTCGTTGTAGAGCGCATCGAGGAGCGGGCTCACTTCAAGGCGCGCATTCTCCTTGTCATCGAAGGCGGCGCGCAGCATGGCCTGGCGTTCGGCGAAACGCCAGGGGTTGCGCAGCGAACGTGCCTGCCAGGCGGAACCGACCAGCACGATCACCTGCCTTGCGCGCTTGAGCGCTTCTCGCAACACCGCCAGATGCCCCAGGTGGATGGGCTGAAAACGGCCGATGAATACCAGGCAGTCGAAATCCTTTTCCGGCGCGGCGGCGTTCATGGTGCATCCTGTCGATGAGAAGGGGGCGCCCCATTATGGGCAGTGCTCCCAGGGCACGCAACGACGAACACTGCACCCCACGCTATAGTTAGGTATGCTACCGCTCACACTTGGCGCCATGATCGAACTCGCGCCCCAAAAAGTATTTTGCAAGGGAATCAATATGCTGAAACGTAGGCTGATGTTCTGGTGGAAAGTGGTGCAGGACGCCATCTCGCTGTGGCTCGAACGCAACGCCTTCAGCTACGCAGGCTCCTTGGCTTTCTATACGCTCTTCTCGCTGGCCCCCACCATCATCATCGCGGTCACCGTCATCGGCATCGTGCTCGGTGAAGACGCCGCCCAGGGACAGATCGTCGCCCAGCTTCAGGGTACCCTGGGGATGGACGCCGCTCAGGCGATCGAGCAGGCGGTGGCCCAGTCCCGCATTCAGGAGTCCGGCCTGCTGCCGACGCTTCTAGGCTTCGGGGCCCTGCTGGTCGGGGCCACCACGGTCTTCGCGCAGATGCAGTTCTCGCTCAACACCATCTGGGACGTGACGGCCAAGCCTACCTCCAACAGCGTGTTCATCTTCATCAAGACCCGTCTTCTATCGCTTACCGTGGTACTGGCCATCGGTTTCATTCTGCTGGTCTCGTTGGTCCTCGGTATATTTCTGCGCAGCATGCTCCAGGCGGCCAACTATGTGGTTCCCTACATCAGCTTCTTTACCACCACACTCGAGTCGCTGATATCGCTTGGCATGGTGACACTGCTGTTCGCCACCATCTTCAAGGTGTTGCCGGATGTCGTGCTGCGCTGGCGAGACGTGTTCATCGGCGGCGTGGTCACGGCGGTGCTGTTCACCATCGGGCGCAATCTCATCGCCGTCTATCTAGCGTACACCGCCACGGCC
>NZ_JAMZBD010000553.1:0-1828 GCF_024158685.1 Halomonas sp. 707D4
CGGCGCCGGTCACCGGTCCTCTCATCGACGACATCGATTTTCGTCGCGGCCCCAACGGCGGTGGGCGGCTGCTGGTCACCTTCAGCCAGAGCGGCGTGACGGCCAGCGTGCAGGAGGCCGACAACGGCGTGGTGATCGCCACCCTCGATGACGTGACGCTGCCCGCGAGCCTCGATCAGATTCTCGACACCAGCGACTTCGCCACGCCCATCCAGCGCATCACGCCGCGCACCACGCCGCGCGGCGTGCAGCTCGAGATGCAGACCCAGGGCGCCTACGCCATGCTCTCCTCGCAAAGCGGGCGGGTGCTGACGGTGGACGTGGAGCCCGCCGCCACGCCCAGCGAGTCGCTCACCCAGCGCCCCGAGGAGCGCTTCACCGGCGACCGGCTGAGCCTCAACTTCCAGGACATAGAGGTGCGCGCGGTGCTGGCCACACTCGCCCAGTTCACCGGCTTGAACCTGGTGGCCAGCGACAGCGTCACCGGTCGGGTGACGCTGAACCTGAACGACGTGCCCTGGGACCAGGCGCTGGCGCTGATCCTGCAAAGCCAGGGGCTGTCGAGCCGCGAGCAGGGCAACGTGATCGTGATCGCCCCGGCCGGGGAACTGGCCGAGGTCGAGCGCCAGGAGATCGAGTCGCGCAACCAGCGCCAGACCCTGACGCCGCTGGTCACCGAGTTCATCGAGGTGCGCTACGCCCGCGCCGAAGACTTCGCCCAGCTGCTGCGCGGCGCCGAGGGCTTCGGGCTTCTGACCGAGCGCGGCCGGGTGAGCGTCGACCAGCGCACCAATACGTTGCTGGTCCAGGACACCGCCGAGCAGATCCGTGAGATCACCGCCACGCTCGACCGGCTCGACGTCGCCGTGCGCCAGGTGCAGATCGAGGCGCGCATCGTCATCGCCCGGGACACCGCCTCGCGGGAGCTCGGCATCAACTGGGGGCTTTCCAGCACGCGCGGGTTCGAACTTGTCGGTGACGGTAGTGGGCAATATCAGCGTCGCGACATCAATCCGGGTGGCATCAACCGCGCTCAAGGCGGTCTCGCCGTCGATCTCGGCCCGGGCGCGGTAGCCGGCACCGGCTTCAGCTTCGGCTACCTGGCCGGCGACGTGCTGCTCGATCTCGAACTCAGGGCGCTGGAGAGCGAGGGCAAGAGCCAGACGATCTCGCAGCCGCGCATCATCACCGCCAACCAGCGCACCGCGACCATTCGCCAGGGCGAGGAGCGGGCGTTCCAGAGCGTGGACGTGCAGGGCAACCCGGACACCCAGTTCAAGGAGGCGGAGCTGTCGCTCGAGGTCACCCCGCAGATCACCCCGGACAATCGCATCATCATGGATCTCGTGATCAAGAACGACAGCTTCCGCGAGAGCGAATTCGGCGGCGAGCCGCCCATCGACACCAACCAGATCGAGACCCAGGTACTGGTCGACAATGGTCAAACCGTGGTGCTTGGCGGTATCTTGACCACCGAGCAGCTCAGCCAGATCGCCAAGACCCCGCTTCTGGGCGATCTGCCGATCCTGGGGCATCTGTTTCGCTACACCCAGGAGAGCAATGACAAGGTAGAGCTGTTAGTGTTCATTACTCCACGACTACTTGATGATGGCTTGGCGGTTCGTTGATGCAGGATTTACCCAACCTTTTTCTGATCGGCCCCATGGGGGCCGGCAAGAGCACCATCGGTCGGCTGCTGGCCGCGGAGCTCTCGCGCCGTTTCCATGACAGCGACCACGTCATTCAGGAGCGCTGCGGCGCCGACATTCCCTGGATCTTCGACGTCGAGGGCGAGCCCGGCTTTCGCTTGCGCGAGGTGCAGACGATC
>NZ_JAMZBD010000554.1:0-1821 GCF_024158685.1 Halomonas sp. 707D4
CAAGTCCGGGCTCGGGCGCACCCGGGCCAACCTGACCGACGGCCTGGCGGATCTGTTTCTGGGCAAGAAGCAGATCGACGACGAGCTGCTCGAGGATATCGAGACCCAGCTTCTGATGGCCGACGTCGGCATCGAGGCCACCACCGAGATCATCGAGTCGCTGCAGGCGAGAGTCTCGCGCAAGGAGCTTGGCGACGCCCAGGCGCTCTACAAGGGGCTGCAGGAGGAGCTTGCGCGCCTGCTCACGCCGGTGTCGACGCCGCTGACCCTCGACAAGCCCGACGAGGGCCCCTTCGTGATCCTGGTGGTGGGCGTCAACGGCGCCGGCAAGACCACCACCATCGGCAAGCTGACCCAGCGCTTCCAGCGCGAGGGCAAGAGCGTGATGCTCGCGGCCGGCGACACCTTCCGCGCGGCGGCGGTCGAGCAGCTCAAGGTATGGGGCGAGCGCAACCGCGTGCCGGTCATCGCCCAGCACACCGGCGCCGACAGCGCCTCGGTGATCTATGACGCGGTGGCCGCGGCCAAGGCGCGCGGTGTCGACGTGCTGATCGCCGACACCGCCGGGCGGCTGCACAACAAGAGCCACCTGATGGAGGAGCTCAAGAAGGTCCACCGGGTGATGAAGAAACTCGACGCCACGGCGCCCCACGAGGTGATGCTGGTGCTCGACGCGGGCACCGGCCAGAACGCCATCTCCCAGGCCAGCACCTTCAACGAGGCGGTGCCGGTCAGCGGCATCACCCTGACCAAGCTCGACGGTACCGCCAAGGGCGGGGTGATCTTCGCCCTCGCCAAGCAGCTCGAAACGCCGATTCGCTTCATCGGCGTGGGCGAGGGTCTCGATGACCTGCGCCCCTTCGTCGCCGACGAATTCGTCACGGCGCTTTTTGACCGGCCCGAGGACGACGGCCGCGCATGATCGCCTTCGAGCACGTCGGCAAGCGGTACGGCGGGCGCTTCGAGGCGCTGGCCCACCTGAACTTTCACGTCGCCCCGGGCGAGATGGTGTTTCTGACCGGCCACTCCGGCGCGGGCAAGAGCTCGCTTCTGCGCCTGATCATGCGCCTGGAGAAGCCCACCCGGGGCCGGGTCGTGGTCGCCGGCCACGACATCGCCACGCTCCACCCGAGCCAGGTGCCGTTCTATCGCCGCCAGATCGGCGTGGTGTTCCAGGACCACCAGCTGTTGTTCGATAGAAGCGTGTTCAGAAACGTGGCGCTGCCGCTGGAGATCCAGGGGCTCGAGCCTCGCGAGTCCGCGCGCCGGGTGCGGGCGGCGCTGGACAAGGTGGGGCTTCTGCACCGCGAGAAGGCGCTGCCGGTGGAGCTTTCCGGCGGCGAGCAGCAGCGCGTGGGCATCGCCCGCGCCGTGGTCAACAAGCCGGCGCTGCTGCTCGCCGACGAGCCCACTGGCAACCTCGACCCGCATCTGTCCGCCGACATCATGGGCCTGTTCGAGGATTTCAACCGCATCGGCACCACGGTGATGATCGCAAGTCACGACCTGGCGCTGATCGCCAGGCTAAAACACCGCATCCTGCGCCTGCGCGACGGGCGGCTGATCGCCGACGAGGGGGCCGTATGAAGCGCCCGACGTCGCCGCCGGAGCCCTCCCGCCGCCAAGGCGCGGTCAGCCGTCGCCGGGCGAGCGCCGCCCCCGACCGACGCGCCCCCGCGCCCAAGCCCAAACCCAAACAGCGTGCCGCCGGGCCGGGGGTTGGCAGCCGGGCGCTGTCGAGCGTCAGCCAGAGGGCGGCGGGCAGCACCAGGGCGATGGCGATGGCGAGCATGGTGAGCAGGCTGCCCAGCGGATGGCGCA
>NZ_JAMZBD010000555.1:0-1814 GCF_024158685.1 Halomonas sp. 707D4
CCCTGGAACTTCCCGATCCTGATGGCGGTGTGGAAATTGGCGCCGGCGCTCGCCGCCGGCAACTGCGTGGTGTTGAAGCCCGCCGAGCAGACGCCGGCCTCGGTGCTGGTGCTGATGAAGGTGATCGGCGACCTGATCCCGCCCGGGGTGGTCAACATCGTCAACGGCTTCGGCGAGGAGATCGGCCAGAGTCTCGCCACCAGCAAGCGCATCGCCAAGATCGCCTTCACCGGCTCCACCCCGGTGGGCTCGCACATCTTGAAGTGCGCCGCCGAGAACATCATCCCCTCCACGGTGGAGCTTGGCGGCAAGTCGCCGAACATCTACTTCGCCGACATCATGAACGCCGAGCCCGCCTTCATCGACAAGGCGGTCGAGGGGCTGGTACTGGCCTTCCTGAATCAGGGCGAGGTCTGTACCTGCCCGTCTCGCGCACTGGTGCAGGAGAGCATGTACGACGACTTCATGGCGAAGGTGCTCGAGCGCACCAAGGCGATCAAGCGTGGAAACCCGCTGGATACCGAGGTGCAGGTCGGCGCCCAGGCATCGCAAGAGCAGTTCGACAAGATCATGTCCTACATGGACGTGGCACGCGACGAGGGTGCCGAGTTCTTGACCGGCGGCAACAAGGCGAGCATCGAGGGCGATTTCGGCAGCGGTTACTACATCGAGCCGACGATCCTCAAGGGCAACAACAAGATGCGCATCTTCCAGGAGGAGATCTTCGGCCCGGTGGTGTCGGTCACCACCTTCAAGGACGAGGAGGAGGCGCTGGCGATCGCCAACGACACCGAGTTCGGCCTCGGTGCCGGCGTCTGGAGTCGCGACATCAACGTGGCGTTTCGCATGGGCCGCGGCATCCAGGCCGGGCGGGTGTGGACCAACTGCTACCACCAGTACCCGGCCCACGCCGCCTTCGGCGGCTACAAGAAGTCCGGCGTCGGCCGCGAGACCCACAAGATGGCCCTCGAGCACTACCAGCAGACCAAGAACCTGTTGATCAGCTACGACATCAATCCCATGGGCTTCTTCTAGGCCCGCCTCGGCACCTCGATGCCCCTTCCAGCGCGAACACCCGGCCAATGGCCGGGTGTTCGTTCGATGCGGTCAACGTGAAACCGATGCGAAGGTGGACGTGAAACGCGTGCTTACTGCGTGAGCGCTTCGCCTTCGGTATTGGACTCTTGCTGGCCTCGCTCGGCGCGCTTGTGCTCGCGATGCTCGCCGCGAACTTCCTGCATCGCGTCCCGCACTGCCTGCTGCTCTTCATCGGTCAGGATCTCGGCGACCCGGGCGTGATGGTCGTCGCGCAGCGACTTCATGGCCTCGAAGAACTCGGTGTTGGCTTCATCCAGCGCCTGCTGCTTCTCTTCGTCGATGCCGGCGCGCTGGTAGACTTCCTGGCGCTGCTCTTGCCGGTGCTCGCGCATCTGGGCACGATCTTCGTCGGCGTGCGGGCCTGCCTGGGCGGTCAGGGCGACGGGAGCGAGCACGGCGGCGAGCAGGGCAGGGGCGGCGAGTTTGCGAATGACGTTTTTCATGGCGTACCTCGTGGATCGATACAGTGAATGACGTAAGCAGCCTCAGTATCGAAGGCGTCGGTGTAAAGTCATTGCAGAAACTGTGCAACAACCGTGATCTTATCGAAGGCCCGCACGACGGGTCGTATCCACCCAGAACAAGGAGTCATCGATGCAGGTCGTTCACGCGGTTCGCCGCTGTCTCGGGCTCGGCGGGCTTTCGCTGATGCTGAGCGGCTGTGGGGCGATGCACCTGGCAAGCCCTGGCGAGCCGGCCCTTGGTCAGGTACGCCC
>NZ_JAMZBD010000556.1:0-1805 GCF_024158685.1 Halomonas sp. 707D4
GTGAACGCCAGGCGCTCGTCGGCGCGGCGCCCGCTGCCCTGCCATTGCAGCCCCATTTCCACCTTGCGCGCGACGATGTCCTCGACGCTGGCAAGCAGGCCACGACCCGACGCGCTGCCCTGGCCCTGCTCGAACTCGGCGAAGCCGCTGATGCCGGCACCCAGTTCCGCGGTCAGGCCGATCCCGGCAAAGGTCATCCGGTTCTCTTCGCCCAGGCCCAGGGCACCCACGCCGCTGGCGCCGAGCAGGCCCTGGCGCTCGTCGAGGCTGCCCAGGAAGGTGTCGATGGCAAGCGAGGGCAGCGGCTGCCAGGACACGCCCACATCCGAGCGCCGTGCCCGATAGTCGCTGGTGCCAGCCGAGTCGAGCGTCGATGCCCAGTGCGAGGCGGTGAGATCCCAGTGCTCGCCGAGCGCGTAGCGCGACGTCACACCGTTGACGCCGTCGAAAGCCTGGGTCAGCGCCGAGCCGCCCTGGAACGACATCATCGGCATCAGCCCGGATTCGCTGTAGGCGCTCATCGGGTTCACCTCTCCGCCGGCAAAGCTGTAAAGGCTCAGCGTCGCCGGGCCGTAGGCCGCATCGAAGCGGCTGCTCAGAAGACCGCCGCCGTCGCTGCGGGTGGTGAAACGGTAGGTGTCGACATCCATTGACTGGGTGATGGGCGCGCGTGCCGAGGTGAGCGACAACCGCTCCATCTGGCGGCGCATCTGGGTGGCGTGATCGACCCGCGGCTGTACCTGCTGGCCCAGGTCCATGCGGTAGTCGCGGCCCAGGTCATCGAACACCGCCACATCGCGCAGCGCGTCGGACTGGCGAACCGCGTCGCCGTAGGCGCCGGAAAGCTGCAGGTAGGAGCCGCGCACCAGGTCGCCGCCGTCGTCGACGCGCGCTTGCTCGGCCACCACCAGCTCGCCTTGCGGGGCAAGCGCGGCCTCGATGTCCGCCTCGCCCTGGCCCAGGTAGAAACTGCCGCAGTTGTCGCTGCCGCTGGCGCCGCAGTCGTTGCGATCGAATAGCGCGCTTTCGCGACTGGCGGTGTCCAGAAGCCGCTGGCTGGCCTGCCGGGCATCGAGGTGCGGCCAGCGCGACAGGATACCCGCGGCGTACTCGGAGATCCGCGCCGCCGAGATCGACGTGCCCTGGGCGCCCACCTCGCGGTTGACGTAGTCGGTGGCGATGGTGCGCGCCTGCAGGCGCGCATCGTCGCCGGGATAGGCGCTCGACGGGTGCAGATTGCCCTTGCCGTCGGTTCCCACGGCGATGAGCGTCATGTCGTAAAGCGCCGGTTCGGCGGCGTAGAGCGGTTGGCCCTGGGTGTCCATCGCCTGCCCGTTGTTGCCGGCGCTGATCACGTAGACCGCGCCCTTGCCGCCGTTGGCGTTGACCACCTGGGCCAGTGACTCGCTCGATGAGACGCCGTTGAACCCCAGTCGCGGGTCGTTGGCCACGAAACGCTGGGAAAAACTGGCATTGACGACCTGAGCGCCGCGGGCGGCAGCCTGGCCGACGCCGTAGTTGATGGCGCTGCTGCGATTCACGCCATCCTGTTCGATCTTGATCAGGTCGAGTTCGGCTACCCCGAGCGCCCCGCCGGAAATGGTCGAGGCCACCACGTTGCCGTGCCACTCGTTGCCACCGCGCACGTCGGTGCCCCCGGTATGCACGTTCAGGCTATCCACCACGCGCTGGCGGTTGGCGATGGCCGTGACATCGAAGGCACCATCGACCACGCCTACCCGCACGAAAGCCGCACGCGCCGGAGCGACCGATACGCCTGACACAGGCCCCGAAGTGCTCGGCGC
>NZ_JAMZBD010000557.1:0-1801 GCF_024158685.1 Halomonas sp. 707D4
GCCGATCGCAAGCCCGGTCAAGGCGTTCTTGAAGATCTGCTCGAACCCCAGAAACTTGATGGTGCCGGCGGTCACGCTGGGATGAAAGCGTAGCCCGCCCTTGTAAGGGCCCAAGGCCGAGTTGAACTGGACACGAAAACCCTTGTTGACGTGTACTTTCCCGGCATCATCGGTCCAGCTGATGCGAAAGAACACCTGCCGTTCGGGCTCTACGATCCGTTCGATGATGGCATGATCGTGGTAGTGCGGGTAGCGCTCGAACAGCGGGCGCAAGCACTCCAGTACCTCTTCGGCAGCTTGGTAGAGTTCGGCTTGCGCGGGGCTGCTGCGCTGTAGCCGGTTCAAGGTGTCGTGAACGTAGGGCATGAAATCGTTTACCGTTACTGGGTCATTGAAAGTGATGGCTGACCAGCCAGTAGCCTCATTTAACGACCCCTGCGCAAAGCTGCATACCCTATGTCGTTTTGTAATGGTGAAATAGGTATGGGGGATTAGACTAAAGTCTTGCTTTTTTAGGGTGCCGACTGATGTTTGGTAGAGTTCTGATAAACGAAAATTAAACGCTATCGGTCTGGATAGTAGGGCGAAGCGGTGCTCCAGGCTGCCGTGGCGCTTTCGAGCGGCTGGTCGCCGCCGTCGCGGGTGCCTCGCTATCGCTCGTTACGCCGCGCTACGGCTGTGCAGGTATCCGTAGCGCGGGTAAGCCGTATGGCGCACCCGCGAAAGGCATCGCGAAGCGGTGCTCCAGGTTGCCGTGGCTCTCCGGGCAACTGGTCGCCGCCGTCGCGGGTGCCTCGCTGTCGCTCGTTACGCCGCGCTACGAGTGTGCAGGTACCCGTAGCGCGGGGGCGCACCCGCGAAAGGCAGCGCGAAGCGGTGCGGTGGTTGCGGTGGCTCTATCCGGGCGGCTGGTCGCCGCCATCGCGGGTGCCTCGCTGTCGCTCGTTACGCCGCGCTACAAGTGTGCAGGTACCCGTAGCGCGGGTAAGCCGCGAAAGGCAGCGCGAAGCGGTGCGGGATGGTCATTCCCAGTTCATATCGGCGACGGCGGGTGGTTGTTGTGTGCTCCAGTCTTCCTCATACCATCCCTTTTTCACGCAGGCCTTGAAACTGGACCAGCGCCATTGGGAGGGCGCCGCTACGTAGCCGTGTTTCACCGGATTGAAGTGGATGTAATCCATATGGCGCTGCCAGTCGTGGTCATCGCGGATGACGTGCTCCCAAAAACCGCGTTGCCAGGCGCCATCGCTCCCTTCGGCCAGTAAGAACTCCCTGGTGGCCGTTTTCTTGATGTCTCGCCAGCGCGATGAATAATCGGCGTCGCCTTCGGGGAGCGTCCACAGGCAGTGGAGATGGTCGGGAAGGATGACGAAAGCGTCGAGCGTGAAGGGGCGCGCGTGACGTACGCGACGAAATGCCCGCCCCAGGGCGGTGATGTTGCTTTCCTTTGCCAACAGCGGCTGTCGCCGGCAGGTAACGACGGTAAAGAAGTAGGTGCCGCCCGGTATCAAGGCCCGTCGATAGGTGGCCATCGAATCCTCCCGCCATCTTTCAAGTCAAGTCAGACTAAATAAAACGGCTGGGCTTGAAAACCCGTAGCGCGGGTAAGCCGCAGGGTGCACCCGCGGCAAGCATCGCGTAGCGGTGCGGTGGTTGCGGAGGCTCCATCCGGGCGGCTGGCCGCCGCCGTCGCGGGTGCCTCGCTGTCGCTCGTTACGCCACGCTACGAGAGTGCAGGTATCCGTAGCGCGGGTAAGCCAATGGGCGCACCCGCGGGAAGCACCGCGTAGCGGGGCAGTGA
>NZ_JAMZBD010000558.1:0-1794 GCF_024158685.1 Halomonas sp. 707D4
GTATCCGGCCGGGGAGTTGATCACCCAAAGCGAGCTGCCGGACGTGCCGCCGCTGCCCTCGGCGGGCGTACCCGCCGAGCTGCTCGAACGCCGCCCGGACGTGCGCAGCGCCGAGTGGGCGCTGCGGGCGGCGGACTACCGCCTGACTGCCGCGGAGCGCTCGTTTCTACCGTCGATTTCCCTCACCGGCAGCGCCGGCTCGACGGCGAGCGAGCTGTCGGAGCTGTTCAGCAGCGGCACCTTCCTCTGGACCATCGCCGGCAACCTCGTGCAGCCGGTGTTCCAAGGCGGGCGGCTGCGCGCCCAGGCGGACATCGCCGACGGCCAGCGCGACGACGCCTTCTACGCCTACGTGGATACCGCGCTCACCGCGCTGTCGGAAGTCGAGACGGCGCTGGCCGTCGATGACCTGCTCGCCCGGCGCGAGGCCGAGAGCAATGCAGCCGCCGAGGCCGCCGAAGACGCGGTGCGCGTCTCCTTCAACCGCTACTTCCAGGGCATCGAGCCCTTCCTGAACGTGCTGGAAAGCTACCAGCGGGCGCTGGATAGCCGCAGCGCCACGCTCACCGCCCGCCTTGATCGGCTGGAAAACCGTATTGCACTGCACCTTGCCCTTGGCGGCGGCTTCGAGGCCGTGTCGCCGCTCGCCCCCTCCGTGACAGGAACGTCTGCGTTATGAACATGAAATCCCTTGGGTGGGCACTGGCGTGCCTGATGCTGCTGAGCGCCTGTGGCAGCAGCGACGAGAACACCACGGCAGACGAGGCGCCGCCCCAGGCGCCCGCGGTCAGCGTGCGCGTGGAGCCGGTCCAGACGACGACGCTGCAGCGCTGGGTGTACAGCCAGGGCACCGCGCGCTCCCTGCACCGGGAGTACCTGACGTTCACCGAGCAGGGCAAGGTCACCTTCGTGGACCCGGCACTGCGCGTGGGCATGCCGGTGGAAGCGGGCCAACTGATCGCCCACCAGGCGCCGGAACGGTTGGAGGCGGAGCTCGCCTCGGCGCGGGCAGCGCTGAACGAGGCGCAGGCCAACTTGCAGCTGGCCCAGGTGACCCAGGAGCGCTACCAGAGGTTGATCGACCAGCGCTCCGCCTCCGCCCAGGAGCTTGATCAGGCGCGCGTCGAGGTCCAGCAGGCGCTCGCCGCGCGCGACAGCGCTCGCGCCCAGATCGCTCAGGCCGAGCTCATGCTCGAGGAGTCACGGCTGGTCTCGCCCATCGACGGCGTGCTGGCGCGGCTCAACATCGAACAGGGCCGCTACTTCATGCCCAGCACCGTGGACACCACCACCGAGCAGGGCGCGCTTCAGACGGTGCCGGCGCTGGTGATCGACCCGGCAAGCTTCGAAGTGCGGGTGGATCTGCCCTCCTACAATTTCGGCCGCGTCGAAGAGGGCGCGCGCGTGATCATCGGCGCCCGTCCTCCGCAAGGCCCGGCGGACGCCGACCCGGAGTCGCTGAGCGAGGGCGAAATCGGCGAGGTCTACGCCGTCAGCCCGTCGCTCGACCCGCAGTCGCGCACCTTCGAGATCATCGTGCGTACCTCGAGCGAGCATCCGCGCCTGCAGGACGGTGCCTTCGTCGGCGTGTGGATGGCGGAGCCCGAGCGGGTCGACGCGCTGAGCGTGCCCTTCAAGGCGCTGCGCTTTCTCGATGACCGCGCCTTCGTCTTCGTCTACGACGAGGAGGCGGGCCGGGCCGAGGAGCGCAGCGTGACGCTCGGCCAGCAGGCCGGGGAGCGCCGCGAGGTGCTCGAGGGGCTCGCTGAAGGCGAGCGCGTGGTGACCGACGGG
>NZ_JAMZBD010000559.1:0-1784 GCF_024158685.1 Halomonas sp. 707D4
ACTTGTCCGGCGCCGCCGGGGCCAACGTGTTTTCGCTGGACAACCCCGCCCGGCTGGTCATCGATCTCGACGATACCGAAATGGCGACGGACGCCTCGACGCTGCCGCTGGGCGACAGCGCCATCGACGCCGTGCGCACCGGCACCCGCGACGATGGCGGGCTGCGCGTGGTGCTCGAACTCAACCGGGTGATCACGCCGCGTCACTTCACGCTTGCGCCCAACGAGCAGTACGGGCACCGTCTGGTCGTTGATCTCGAGTACCCCGGCGAAAGCGCGGTGGAGAACCCGATCGATCCGATCGAGGCGATGATCCGCGAACAGGAGATCCAGGCGCAGCGCATCACCGCCCAGGCCCAGGCCAGTGCACCGGCGGATGCACCGATCGCCGAGCAGGCGCCGGTGGCCGTTCAGCCGGCTCAGCCCCATCCGCGCCGCGACATCATCATTGCCGTGGACCCGGGCCACGGCGGCGAAGACCCGGGCGCGATCGGCCCGAGTGGTACCCGCGAGAAGGACGTGGTGCTGGACATCTCCCGGCGCCTGGCGGCGGACATCAACGCCACGCCCGGCTTCAAGGCGGTACTCACCCGCGACAGCGACTACTATATCGGCCTTCGCCAGCGCACCCAGCTCGCTCGCGAGCAGAAGGCGGACTTCTTCGTCTCGATCCACGCCGACGCCTTCTCGAGCCCGCGCCCCCAGGGAAGCTCCGTGTTCGCGCTCTCCCAGCGCGGGGCGACCTCGGAGACCGCCCAGTGGCTGGCCGACAGCGAGAACCGCGCGGACCTGATCGGCGGCGTGGACGGCTCGCTGTCGCTGCGCGACAAGGATCAGGTGCTGCGCGGCGTGCTGCTGGACTTGACCATGACCGCCACGCTCAACGACTCGCTCGCCATCGGCGGCGAAGTGCTCGACCGGCTCGGGCGCATCAACCGGCTGCACAAGTCCCAGGTCGAGCAGGCCGGGTTCATGGTCTTGAAGTCGCCGGACATTCCGTCGCTTCTGATCGAGACCGGCTTCATCTCCAACCCGGACGAGGAGCGTCGCCTGCGCGACCCGACCTACCAGAACACGCTCTCCCAGGCGATCTTCGGCGGGCTGCGCGCGCACTTCGAGCGCAATCCGCCCCCGGCGAGCCTTCTGGCCTGGCAGCGCGACAACAGCCGCGCACCCACCGGCAACGAGTATCGCATCCAGTCCGGCGACACGCTCTCGACGATCGCCCTGCGCCACGGCGTGCCGGTCAACCAGCTGCGCCAGGCCAACGACCTGAACGGCGACGTCATTCGCGTGGGCCAGGTGCTGCGCATTCCTGGCTCATGACCCCTGAACGCAGCCCGAGCAAAGAGGTGTGTAGTGTCTGAAGCGAGCCAAGCGACGCGCATCCACGTTCTCGACCCGCGCCTGGCCAACCAGATCGCCGCCGGCGAGGTGGTCGAGCGGCCCTCGTCGGTCACCAAGGAGCTGATCGAGAACGCCATCGACGCCGGCAGTCGGCGCATCGAGGTGGAGATCGAGCAGGGCGGCACGCGGCTGGTGCGCGTGCGCGACGACGGCATCGGCATCGGTGAGTCGGACCTGCCGCTGGCGCTGGCCCGTCACGCCACCAGCAAGATCGAAAGCCTCGAGGATCTCGAGGGGGTGAGCTCGCTCGGCTTTCGCGGCGAGGCGCTCGCCTCGATCAGCTCGGTGTCGCGTCTGGAGCTCGTCTCCAACGCCGAGGAGGACCCGCGCGGCGGCTGGCGCGTGGTGGCTGAGGGGCGCAGCATGGAGGCGCGGGTG
>NZ_JAMZBD010000560.1:0-1783 GCF_024158685.1 Halomonas sp. 707D4
GCGCGCTTCGCTGTCGTCGCGCTCGCCCAGCGCGCTGATCGCATCAGCGCTCCAGGCGCGCTCGCCGAACTCGATGCTGGCGCGCACGCCGCGGGCGGGGGCGGCATCGCGCTCTTCCGGCGGCAGGTTGTCGAGCAGCGCGCGGCCTTCGTCGATCTGGCCTTCGCTCACCAGCACGCGGGCGAGCGCCACCTGATAGGCGTAGTGCTCGGGATACTGGGCCATCAGCGTCTGGTAGAGCTCGCGGGCGGTAGCGGTATCACCGGCCTCCAGCGCGGCTTCGGCCTGCTCCTCGGGGCTCATCGAGGCGCCTTCCGGCGCCTTGAGGTAGCGCCCCAGCCACTCGCGCACCTCCTTCTCCGATAGCGCCCCCTGAAAGCCGTCCACCAGGCCGCCCTGGCTCACGAGCTTGACGTCGGGCACCGAGCGCACGCCGAGCTGGGCGGCGATCTCCGGGTTGGCCTGGCCATCGAGGGTGGCCAGCAAGAAGCCGCCACCGTACTCGAGGGCGAGCTTCTCGAGCACCGCCAGCAGCTGGCGACAGGCATCGCTCTCCGGCGAGAAGCTGGCCAGCAGCACCGGCACCTGCATCGAGGCTTCCAGTACCTGCTGGACGTTGGCGGCACCGAGTTCGATGACGACGTCTTCACGAGCGACGCTGCCGGGCTGGCCCGCGGCGGGCGCCTGGCCTGCCGGCTCGGAGGTCAGGGTGTTGCCGGTGCGGGGATCAATGATCGTCATGGCTATCTGCGCTCTGCTGAAAAGAAAAGGAAAGCATGGCACAGGATATGTAGGCAAGGCGGGCGATATTCAAGCGGTGTCGGCCAGGCGACACCGCTTGCCGGCGCCTTCGGGCGGGGCGTTACTGCTGCTCGTCCAGCGCGTCCTGCATCTGGTCGAGCATGGTGTACATGTCGTCGCACAGCGCCTGGGAGGGCTCGTGGTCCATGCCCGGCTCCATCATCTCGAGCTCCGCCTGGTGGCGGCTCAACACCTCTTCGGCATTGCCGGCGCGGGTGATCTCTTCCATGGAGGCGGAGAGCTCCTCGGCGCTCTTGCCCTGCTCCATCTGGTTGGCAGCAAAGGCTTCGAACTGGTCGTAGAGATTCTGGTTGGCGGCCATCAGCGCCTCGGTCGAGCACGCCTGGTCCTGGGCGAACACGCCCGGTGCGGCCAGAAGGCCCGTGAGGCCGAGCAAGAAAGCGGTCTTCTTCATTGGATCGTGTCCCGTGCAAAGTGATGATAAGGCGCTCAACAGACCCGCTCCGGCGCCAGACGTTCCCTCGCGCTCGTCAAACGCCGAGGAAGCGCCGGCAGTACCGCCTCGGCGAGTGCCCGCCCTTCGCGGGAAACAAGCGACAGCGGCGTGCTCACGGCGGCGTTCTCCACCAGCCGGCCGCGCTCCATCACCAGTACCCGCGAGCAGACGCGCTCCACCAGGCGCAGGTCGTGGGTCACGAAGAGAAACGCCACGCCCTGCTCCCGGGAGAGCGTCGCGAACAGGTCGAGCATCTGGAGCTGCAGGTGCAGATCGAGGTTCGAGACCGCCTCGTCGAGCACGATCAACGCTGGGTTCGAGGCCAGCGCCCGGGCGATGCACACCCGCTGCAGCTCGCCGCCGCTGAGCTCGAAGGGGTAACGGTGCGCCATGGAGGCGTCAAGCCCGGCTCGCTCCAGCAGCTCGGCAATGCGCTCGGCGTGGTGCGCGCGCGGCAGCTCGGTCAGGTGAATCAACGGCTCGCGGACGATCTCGCCGATGGTCAGGCGCGGGTTCACCGCCCCC
>NZ_JAMZBD010000561.1:0-1782 GCF_024158685.1 Halomonas sp. 707D4
GGGTGGCGATAGGCTCGAGCCCGCTCGCCGCAAGAAGAGAGGCGCGCTCGTGCTGGCCTGGGTCGAGCGCGAGGTGGCAAAGCGTCACCGCCGAGGCCGCCAGCCACGGGCGTACGCCGTCGAGCAGCGCCTGTGCGGCGGCGTCGATAACCTCGGGCAGCCACAGCCGGGCGGTCTTCGTCGTCAGCGGCTCCACCCAGAGCGCCGAGACGATGTGCTCGCCTCTGCTTGCAACCCACAGGCCCTCCCAGGCGGCCTCGCCCGTGGCCTTGGCGCGCTGCAAGGCGGCGTTGAGCGCGGGTTGGCTGGCCGGGTCGTGAACCGCCTCCAGCTGCAGCAGCGCCTCGCGCCGCCGAGGTGCCGGGCAGGGCGCGATACAAGAGTGGTCTAAAGGCTTGTGGCGTGGCATGTTAGGTTTCCGGCGCTTGGCGAGCGTTTGAAAAGCGTTTTCAAGCCGCGCTCGAGCAGCTTGTTCTCACTGGAAGGAGTCATCCGCCCCTATGCGTATTCTGCTGGTCGAAGACGATCCCAGCCTGGCCTCGGGCATTCGCCTGGCCTTGAAGCCCGAGCACTATACCGTGGATCATCTTACCAGCGGTGTGGAGGCCTTGAACGCGTTGAAGAACGAGCCATTCGACGCGGTGATCCTGGACCTTGGTCTGCCCAGGGTGGACGGCATGGAGGTTCTCGAGACGGTCCGCCGCCAGGGCAACCGGGTCCCCATTCTGGTGCTCACCGCCCGCGACGACGTCGACAGCCGTATCGCCGGGCTCGACGCCGGCGCCGACGACTATCTCACCAAGCCCTTCGAGGTGGACGAGCTGAAAGCGCGCCTGCGCGCGCTTCTGCGCCGCAGTCAGGGCCAGACCACCAGGCTCTTGTGCTGTCGCGGCATCACCCTCGACCCGCATACCCTGAGCGTCACCTGCCAGTCGCGGGAGGTGGCGCTGTCGCGTCGGGAGCTTGCGCTGTTGCAGGAGTTCATGAGCCACCCCGGGCGGGTGTTCACCCGCGATACCCTGGCCCAGCTGGTGTATGGCTGGGAGGAGGATGTCGAGAGCAACGCCATCGAGGTGCACGTCCACCACCTGCGCAAGAAACTCTTCAGCGACGTGATTCGCACCGTGCGCGGCATCGGCTACGTGATGGACAAGCCCCAGGACACGCCGCCATGAATTCGATCCGCCGTCGAACGCTCGGGCTTGCGCTGCTGGTCTTCGGCCTCAGCATGCTGGTGATCGGCTTCATCAGCTACCGCTACGCCGCCCAGGAGATCGAGGAGCTCTACGACGCCAGCCTGTCCCAGAACGCCCGACTGCTCGAGGGCCTGCTGCAGGCGCCCTTGCCCGACGCCGACCGCGCGGTGCTGATCGACAGCCTGGAAAGCGCGCTGCGCGAGGCCGAGCTCGGACCACAGCGCGCCACCGGCCATCGCTACGAGAGCAAGCTCGCCTTCCAGCTCTGGGAAGACGACGCGCTGCTGCTGCGCTCGGCGAGTGCCCCGGATGCGCCACTCGCCGCCTACCCGCCGGGCTACTCGTCGGTCATGATCGGCGAGCACGAGTGGCGGATCTACGTGCTCGACGTGGCCGGCACCCCCCGCCAGGTGGTGGTCGGCGAGCGCGAGGACGTGCGCGACGAGCTGATCACCCGCGTGGCGCTGCGCACGCTGCTGCCGGACCTGTTCGGCCTGCCGCTTCTCACGGCGCTTTTATGGTGGTCGATCGGCTGGGGGCTGGCACCGCTGTCGCGCATGGCCGAGCAGATCAGAAACCGCGACCC
>NZ_JAMZBD010000562.1:0-1781 GCF_024158685.1 Halomonas sp. 707D4
GGCACAAGGCGTCTGAGTGTGGACACAAGGACGTAGCAAGGTCCGACCGATAACGCATCAACGCGGGTAACCCCGCCATTTGGCAATTTGCCTAGGGAGTATGGTAATGAGCGACATCGACACTCGACGTTCCTCTTCGTTGGCGCTGGCCGCCAGCGCGCTGGGCCTGAGCTTCGCCTCGCCGCTGGCGCTCGCCAACGACGCCGCCGAGCGCCTGACCGAGCGTCTGGAGCCGCTGGAAACCTATCAGGCGCGCTTCGAGCAGCAGATCACCGGCAGCGGTGGCGAGCGCCTGCAGGACGCGCGCGGCGAAATGTGGCTGTCGCGCCCGGGCATGCTGCGCTGGGAAGTCGAAGCGCCGTATTCCCAGATCGTCGTCTCCAACGGTAGCGACGTCTACCTGTACGACCCGGACCTGGAGCAGGTCACCGTGCAGGCGATGGACAACCGCGTCTCCCACACGCCGGCGCTGTTGCTGTCGGGAAGCGCCCGTGACCTGACCAACAACTACGACGTCTTCCACGAGCAGCAAGGCGGCGAGGACACCTTCACCCTGATTCCCACCTCCACGGATACGCTGTTCGAGGAGCTCTCCATGGTGTTCGAGGGCGAGACCCTGACCGAGCTTCTGATGACCGACAGCACCGGCCAGCGTACCGCCATCACCTTCAACGGCGTCACCCAGAACGGTCGCATCGACCGTGGCCTGTTCGATTTCGAGATTCCTGAAGGCACCGACGTGATCCGCGAAAGCTTCTGATCCTGCCGCACGTCACATCGCTTTACCATGATCGGGCGCCTCAGGGCGCCCGATCTGCGTCTGCATCCTTCGCTTCGCGCCAGGCCATGATCTCGCCAAAGCGCTTCTCCTGGCCGAACGGGCTGGGGTCATAGAAGCGCGCGCGGGGCAGCTCCTCGGGCCAGCAGTCGTGGGCGCTGCCCGCCGGGTAGCCGTCCGGCTCGTTGTGGGCGTAGCGGTACCCTTCGCCGTGGCCGAGCTCTTCCATCAGCTTGGTCGGGGCGTTGCGCAGGTAGGTGGGCACTTCGAGCCGTGGCTGGCTCGCCGCGAACTGCTGGGCGGCCTTCCAGGCCTGGTCGATGCGGTTGCTCTTGGGCGCGACCGCCAGGTGGATGGCGGCGTGGGCGATCGCCCGCTGGCCCTCGTAGTCGCCCAGGCGCAGGTAGGCGTCCCAGGCGGCGATCACCAGCGGCAGCGCCCGCGGGTCGGCGTTGCCGACGTCTTCCGAGGCGATGGCGCTGAGCCTGCGCACCACGTCGAGCGGGTCGCCCCCGCCCTGGATGAAGCGCGCCATGTAGAGAAGCGCCGCGTCCGGGCGCGAGGAGCGCACCGACTTGTGGATCGCCGAGAGCAGGTCATAGTAAGCGTCTCCCTGCTTGTCGAAGGCGCTGGACTGGTGGCCGATGACGTCCGCCAGCGCACTCTTGGCGAGCACCTCGCCGCCGTTTTCTGCCCGGGTGAAGTCGCAGGCGGTCTCCAGAAGCCCCAGTGCTCGACGCGCGTCGCCGGCGGCGGCGCGGGCCAGCGCCTCGAGCACGCCATCCTCCACCGCGATGGCGCGACTGCCCAGGCCGCGCTCGACGTCGTCGAGCGCCTGGCGCATCACCTGGATCAGCTCCTCTTCGGTGAGCGACTTGAGCACGTAGACCCGCGTGCGCGACAGAAGCGCCGAGTTCACCTCGAAGGAGGGGTTCTCGGTGGTCGCGCCGATCAGCGTCAGAAGCCCGGACTCCACGTGGGGCAGAAGCGCATCCTGCTGGCT
>NZ_JAMZBD010000563.1:0-1771 GCF_024158685.1 Halomonas sp. 707D4
CCCCATGAACTACGCCGCCGCCGTCGCCGGCGAGGCGGGGGTGCGCCATGCGCTGAGGCTGTTGCGCGAAGAGGTCGAGCGCGACATGGCGCTGCTCGGCGTGACCGACATTCATCACCTGGGGCGCGAGCACTTGATCGAGCGTCGCGCCCCGGCGCCCCGCTAGCTTTTGATCTTCGCGGCGATCGCCCGGCCCAGGCTTTCGGTCGTACCCTGGCCGCCGACGTCGCGGGTCAGCACGTTCACGTCGCCTTCGGCCAGTACCGCCTCGATGGCATCGACGATCGCTTGGGCGGCATCATGATGGCCCAGGTGCTCGAGCATCATCGCCCCGGACCAGATCTGGCCGATCGGGTTGGCGATACCTTTACCCGCGATGTCCGGGGCGCTGCCATGGACCGGCTCGAACAGGCTCGGGAACGTGCCTTCCGGGTTGATGTTGGCCGAAGGCGCCACGCCGATGGTGCCGGTACACGCAGGGCCCAGGTCCGACAGGATGTCGCCGAACAGGTTGCTGCCCACCACCACGTCGAACCAGTCCGGGTGGAGCACGAAGTTGGCGGTCAGGATATCGATGTGGAACTTGTCCACGCAGACGTCCGGGTAGGCCTTGGCCATCTCCGCCACGCGCTCGTCCCAGTAGGGCATGGTGATCGAGATGCCGTTGGACTTGGTGGCCGAGGTGAGCTTCTGGCGCGGGCGGCTCTGGGCCAGATCGAAGGCATACTTGAGCACCCGGTCGACGCCGGTGCGGCTCATTACCGTCTCCTGGATCACCACCTCGCGCTCGGTGCCTTCGAACATCTTGCCGCCGATGCTCGAGTACTCGCCCTCGGTGTTCTCGCGCACCACGTAGAAGTCGATGTCGCCGGGTTTGCGGCCGGCCAGCGGGCTCTCGATGCCGGGCATCAGCTTGCACGGGCGCAGGTTGACGTACTGATCGAAGCGGCGGCGAAACTGGATCAGCGAGCCCCACAGCGAGATGTGGTCCGGCACCTTCTCCGGCCAGCCCACGGCGCCGTAGAAGAGCGCGTCGAAATCCTTCAACTGCTCGAACCAGTCGTCCGGCATCATCTGACCGTGCTCCAAGTAGTAGTCGCAGCTGCCGAATTCGAAAGTGGTGAACTCCAGATCGAGCGCGAAGCGTTTGGCGGCGGCTTCAAGGGCGCGAATGCCTTCCGGCATGACTTCGGTGCCGATGCCGTCGCCGGCGATCACTGCAATGGTGTGGGCCATGTGAGGCTCCTCGGTGGCGGGATGATGGATCGAGTGTAGCGCCTTTGGTGCGGGAAATAATCGGGCTATACTGCAAGCTATTGTTGCCTGAAAGTGGAGAATGGGTGGCTTCTCTCGACGATCTCGTTTTTTTCCAGCAGCTCGCTCGTGCCCGTAGCCTGACCGAGACGGCGCGCGCCCTCGGGCTATCGCTCTCGGCGGTGAGCAAGCGCTTAAAGCAGCTCGAGGCGCGCCTGGGCGTGACGCTGGTCGCACGCACCACGCGCAAGATGACGCTGACCCCGGAGGGCGAGCGCTATCTGGCTCGTGGCACGCTGATCCTCGAGGAGCTCGGTGAGCTCGAGAGCACGCTGGCCGATACCCAGGGCGAAGCCCTTGGCGGCCCGCTGAGGGTCAACGCCACCTTCGGCTTCGGCCGTGCCCATGTCGCGCCGCTGCTGTCGCGCTTCTGTCACGCCAACCCGGGGCTCCAGGGGTGGCTCGAGCTGACCAACTTTCCCGTGAACCTGACCGAGCAGGGCTTCGATATCGGCAT
>NZ_JAMZBD010000564.1:0-1768 GCF_024158685.1 Halomonas sp. 707D4
CCTCCTCCTTGGCGTGCTCGCGCACCATCTTGATCGCCGCTTCCATCAGATCACGAACGATCGACTCGACGTCGCGACCGACGTAGCCGACTTCGGTGAACTTGGTCGCTTCCACCTTGATGAACGGCGCGCGGGCGAGCTTGGCCAGGCGCCTGGCGATCTCGGTCTTGCCCACGCCGGTCGGGCCGATCATCAGGATGTTCTTCGGCGTGACTTCCGGGCGCAGATCACTATCGAGCTGCATGCGCCGCCAGCGGTTGCGAAGCGCAATGGCCACGGCGCGCTTGGCATCCTTCTGGCCGATGATGTACTGATCGAGGGCGTGAACGATTTCGCGGGGGGTCATCTGGGTCATGAAAAAGGCCTCAACGGTCGTCGATGTTCAGCTCTTCGAGCGTGACGTGGTGGTTGGTGAATACGCAGATGTCACCCGCGATCTGCAGGGATTTCTCGGTGATTTCCCGCGCGCTGAGTTCGGTGTTTTCCAAAAGCGCCCGGGCGCTGGCCTGAGCGAAATTACCGCCGGAGCCGATGGCGATGATGCCGCGCTCGGGCTCCACCACATCGCCATTACCGGTGATGATCAGGGAGGCGCTGTGATCCGCCACGGCCAGGAGCGCCTCGAGGCGGCGCAGCGCCCGGTCGGTGCGCCAGTCCTTGGCCAGTTCCACGGCGGCCTTGGTCAGGTGGCCCTGGTACTTCTCGAGCTGGGCTTCGAAGCGCTCGAACAGGGTGAAGGCGTCCGCGGTGCCACCGGCAAAGCCAGCGAGCACCTTGCCCCGGTAGAGGCGGCGCACCTTGCTGGCGTTGCCCTTCATCACGGTATTGCCAAGCGAGACCTGGCCGTCGCCGGCGAGGGCGACCTGGTTACCGCGGCGTACGGATACGATCGTGGTCATGGAGATGACTCCTTGAGGGAGCGAGGCTCCCGATGACGTGTCGGTCGCCAGGCGACCGCAACTGGGTTGAGCGCCGGATGAACGGGCGCGTCGATAAAGCGAATGACAACAAAATGCGGGCGGTCGATGAAAAATCAACCGCCCGCAGCGTGGGGAGGGGCAGATTGTCGCAGCGCGTCAGTTCTGCAGCTGGATCAGCAGCGGCTCGATGCCCTGGGTCGTCATCAAATCCTGAGCGCGGTTGAGCTCGCGGGTGTCCTCGTACGGGCCGACCTGGACACGGTGCCAGGTGTCGCCGCTGGCCTGCACTTCGGTGATCTGGGCCAAGAGGCTCAGGTTTCGAAGCCGCGAGCGTAGCTGCTCGGCATCGGCGAGGTCCTTGAAGGAGGCCGCCTGGAGCATGTAGCGCTCCGGCGCGGCGGCGGGCGCCTGTGCCGGGGTCGGGGCCTGCGCGCTCGACTGCTCCTCGGGGCGGGGGTTGGCGGCGATCACCTGGGCGATCAGGTCGTCGCCCCCGGTGGTGTCGGCGGCGGGCTCGTTCGGCGTCTCGGCGACCTCGGGGCGGCTGACCGTCGACGGCAGCGCCACGCCGGGGGCGATGACCTCGGTTTCCGGCAGTAACGTGTAGAACTCGAAGGTCGGCATCGCCGGCTCGGACGGGTTCTCGCTCTGGCGGGCCGCGCCGCGCTCGTCGCCGCCCTGGGAGGACTTGGGCAGCACCGTGGCTTGGGGCGTGTCGTCCTGGGCCTGCCAGGGGGCGGTACCGTGCTGGTGATGGTCGACGACGACGCGCTTCGAAACGTTCGCCTGGCGCTCGGCATCGCCACCCGCCAGGTGCTGCGCAACGGACTCGACCTGATGGGCGTCAG
>NZ_JAMZBD010000565.1:0-1764 GCF_024158685.1 Halomonas sp. 707D4
GCCCCGGGGATCGCGCCGAGCGTGGGCAGCGCCATACTGGCGATCGGCTCCTGGCACTACATCTTCTTCGCCCTGGCCGCCTACGCGCTGGCGCTGGTGCCGCTGCTGATTCGCGCGGTATTCACCGGGCCCGGCAAGGTGTCGCGGACCAAGAGCCCGCAGATGAGCCTCTGGGCGCGCTACAAGCAGGTGCTCTCGACCCGGCCGGCCATGGCCTTCATCGCCTGGCAGGCGGGGTCGTTCTCGTGCCTGATGATGTTCATCACCTACGCCTCGTTCATCTACCAGGGGCATTTCGGCCAGACGAGCAGCGAGTTCGCGCTGCTGTTCGCCGCCAACATCGTCGCCATGCTGGCGTTCAACATCGCCAACCGGCTGCTGCTGACGCGCCTGCCCTCACTGCGCATCCTGCAGATGGCGACGGCCTGCCAGGCGGTGGGCGTGGTGCTGCTGCTCGCGGCGGCGTTTCTCGACTGGTCGATGTACGCCTTCCTGGCCGCCATGATGCTGACCATCGGCGCGGTAGGGGCGATCTCGCCCAACATCCAGGCCTGCTACATGGAGTTCTTCCCCACCAGCGGCGGCACCGCCGCCGCCCTGCTGGGCGCGGCGCAGTTCGGCATCGCCGGTATCCTGAGCGCGCTCTCCGCCGTGATGCCCCACACCCTCGCGTCGGTGGTGCTGGCCATGGCCGCCTGCGGAGCGGTGGCCTACGTGATGCTCGCCCGCTCGCTGCTCAAGGGGCGCGGAGCGATCGAGGCGCGCTGAGGCGTTCTTGGCGCACGAAAAACGCCGTGGCGAGTGATCGCCACGGCGTCGCCGTTTCTGGGCGGCGGATCAGAAGATCGCGCGCACGCACAGATACAGCACGGAAGGCGCCAGCAGCGCCCCGAGGCCGGTGTAGAAGGTGGCGGTCATGGCGCCGTAGGGCACGAGTTTCGGGTCGGTCGCGGCAAGGCCTGCCGCCACGCCGCTGGTGGTGCCCATCAGCCCGCCGAAGATCATCGCCGAGCGCGGGTTGTCCAGACCAATGCGCTTGGCGGCCATCGGCGTGAGCACCATCACCAGGATCGACTTGAACAGGCCGGCGGCAATCGACAGCGCGATCACCTCTGAAGAGGCGCCGATGGAGGCGCCGGCGATCGGGCCGACGATGTAGGTCACCGTGCCGGCGCCGAGGGTGGTCAGGGCGACCGGGTCGCGGTAGCCGAAGGCGAAGGCCACCGCGACCCCGGCGACGAAGGACACGATCACCCCCAGAAACAGCGCGATGACGCCGCTGAGCCCGGCCTGGCGGATCTCCTGGAAGCGCACGCCGTAGGCGGTGGCGATGATCGCCAGATCGCGCAGCATGCCGCCGCCCATCAGGCCGAGGCCGGCGAACAGGCTGATATCGGCAAGCCCCTTGCTGCCGCCGGTAGTGATGCCGCCGAAGTAGGCCAGCGCCAGCCCCACCATGATGGCGATGGCGGAGCCGTGGACGCGGCCGTTGGTCAGCTTGGCGCTGACCAGGTAAGACACGTACATCGCCGCGCCCACCAGCGCGAAGGCGGCGATCAAGTGCTGTTTCTCGAGTTGCGTCATGAGGGATTCGAGCATGAGACGGCTCCTTAGCGGGCGTGGTGGGGGCGGGCGTGGCGCGAGCGCTTCGCCGAGGAGGTACGCTTTTTCGCCTTCGGCGCGCCGGTGGCCCGCGAGGCGACCTTGTTCACCGGCGTATCACTCGGCGACACGTCGGCAGTGGCGGGCGCCTTGGGGCGGCCC
>NZ_JAMZBD010000566.1:0-1759 GCF_024158685.1 Halomonas sp. 707D4
CGCGCCGCGCAAGCCCCAGCCCGCCGTGGCCGAGTGGGAAGAGTTCTAAGGTCGATCGGCCGCCCCAACGCAACCGGCCCGCCACCTTTCGGTGGCGGGCCGGTTGCGTTCAGGCCTTGTCTTCGCGAGCCCGAACGCCCTAGAACACGAACGTCAGCAGCAGGTTGAACACCAACGCGGCGACGAAGCCCAGGGGGGCGGCGCGAAACAGAAGCTTCGGCAAGAGCCCGGCGCGCTCCTTGTCGTCCGGGCAGGAGCCGAGGATCAGGCTTCCGCCGGAGGAGAACGGCGAGATCGAGGTCGCCTGGGCGCCGACCACGATGGCGATGAAGATCACCATCGGGTCGATGCCGACGGAGGCGGCGATCGACGGCACCAGCGGGAAGAGCGCCGGCGTCACCACGCCCAGGGTGCTGGCGAACAGCGACATGCAGGCGGCCACCACGCCGAAGGCCACGGCGATCAGCACCGGCGGAATGCTGGTGCCGATCCACGCGCCCAGCATGTCGATGGTGCCCGCCTTGATCGCGATCGAGATCAGCATGCCGACCCCGCAGATCATGATGATCGTGCCCCAGGGCAGCGACGCGATCGCCTTGCGCTCGTCGCCGAGCTTGAGCAGCAGCGCGATCACCGAGAAGACGCTGGCGATCAAACCGATATCCACCTTGCTGTTGAGCAGCGCGATGGTCGCGTTGTCCGGCGCGATCAGGCTTGCGATCGGCGGCAGCAGTACCGTCGCCATCATCAGAAGCGTCAGCCCCAGGGTCATGCGCTGCTCGCGGTTGAGCGGCGCGGGCCGCTCGACGTGATCGAGGGTGGCCATGGCCACGCCCCGGCGGCGGTTGAACACGATCAACCCGCCCAGCACGAGGATCGGCACCACCAGGGTGCTGGCGAAGATGCCGGCGCTGTTGATGAAGGCCTGGGCATCGGAAAGACCGGCCTGGGTCATGAGCGTACGAAAGATGATGCCGCTCTGGCTGGAGACGAAGTTGGCCCCGGCCAGCGCCCCGTAGTTGACCGCCATCGCGCCGATGATCAGGTTGAGCCCGGTACGCGCGCAGAGCAGCAGCGTCAGCGGCGCCATGAACGCCAGCACCGTGTAGTAGCCCGCCCCCAGCGCCGAGATCACCACTGCCGCGAAGAAGATCGCGAACGGCAGCAGGTGCGGGAAGTGGCGGCAGCGGTACATCAGATGCTCGGCCAGCTTCTCGAGGGTGCCGTTGACGATGGCGAAGCTGTAGAACAGGCATACCGAGAAGATGATGAAGAAGATGTTCAAGGGCCACGAGGCGATCACCTCGCGCGGGGCGAGGCCCAGACCGAAGCAGCCCAGAAGGTAAGCGAAGGCGATCGCGAACAAGCCGATATTGATCTTGGTGCGATAGCCCAGAACGATGGAGACGACGATCGCCCCGACCACCAGTAGACTCATCATGAGGGGATTCTCTTTTCGCGTTGGGAAGACGGCCTTACGCGGACCGCTCGATCTTGAACAGCCGCGCCGGGTTGTCGCACAGCACCCGCTGGCGCTCCTCGGCCTGGGGCAGCAGCGCCTCCATGAAGGCGACCTGGGCGGCGTAGTCGGTCTGCGCCTCGAAGCGGGTATGCGGCCAGTCGCTGCCCCACACCAGCCGCTCGCTGTGGCCAAACGCCTCGCGCAGCCGCGAAAGCGACGCCTGGGCCTGGGCGAGTCCCGCCTTGGAGCGGTAGGGCGCGGAAAGCTTGACCCACAGATCCTCGCTCGCGGCGAGCT
>NZ_JAMZBD010000567.1:0-1751 GCF_024158685.1 Halomonas sp. 707D4
GCTTGCGGTATCGCTGGTGGCGGCCATTCGCCGCCACGCCGACGTGGCCGTCGGCAACATCCTCGGCAGCAACATCTTCAACCTGCTGGGCATCCTGGGGGTGTCGGCGTTCTTGCAGCCGCTGACGCTGGTGGATCGCATGATCGTGTTCGACCAGTGGGTGATGCTGGGCTCGGCGGTGATCCTGCTGGTGTTCCTGTATACCGGGCTGCGCCTGTCTCGCCCCGAAGGGGCGGTACTGCTGCTGGGCTACGTCGCTTATGTGGTGGCGAGCTTCACGATCTTGGCATAATACGGCTTTTCGATTCGACGAGGAGTCGCCGATGCGCCTTGGTACCCTGGGCCCCGACAGCAGCAACCACGGCCTGATCGCCCGGCGCTACCTGCGTCGCCACGCCCCTCGACGCGGCCAGTGCGTCTATTTCGAGACCTTCGATCACGCCTTCGACGCGCTGCTGGCCGGTGAGATCACCCACCTGCTTCAATGCAGCGCCCACGCCAGCCACGCCGAGTGCGTGGGGCGCACCATGCACCGCACCTTTCCCGTGGATGCCTTCATCGCAGGCTCCCACCCTCTCGCGCTGGTGATGCGCCGCGACGCGGTGGACAGCTCGCGCATCGCCCTGCAGGCGGCCACCCGCCATTACACCGACCTGAGCGACTTCACCACGGTCGTCGAGATGCCCACCACCGCCGCCGTGGCAAAGGCGCTGCTGGACGGGCGGGAGACGGCGGGCATCTGCGCCGAGCAAGCGGCCGAGCAGGCCCCCGAGACCCTTCGCGTGGTGCGCGCGCTGGGCCCGGCCCTGGATACCTGGATCGTCTACGCGACCACGCCGCTGCCCCCCCAGGCGCCGCTCTGGTTAAACGACGAAGATGGCCACCACGCCCAGTAGCACGAACACCACCCGCCAGCCGAGCGCGCGCCGGGCGATCACGCCATGGGAGATCAGCGTGAGGCCAATGGCCACCTTCAGCGCGCTGATCACCGCCCCGGTCGGGTCGAAGGCCAGGGCGATGATGTCCGGATTCGCCACCATGGCCAGTGGAATGATGTACAGGCCGATCCCCAGCGCCATCGCCTTGAGGGCGACTTTCAGCCAGTTCTCCCCCACCATGCCCGCGGCGATGAACACCGCACCACATACCGGTGGTGTGATGGTGGAGAGCAAGGCGAACCAGAACACGAACAGGTGCGCCAGCAGCGGCGATAGCCCGAGCGAGGTGAGCGCCGGCCCCGCCACGGACACGCAGATGACGTAGGCGGCGGTCGTGGGCACCTCCATGCCCAGAATCAGGCAGGCCAGGGCTGTGAGCAGCAGCGCCGGCCAGAGCATGTCGTTCGAGAGCGACAGGATCCCCGAGGTGATCTTGACGCCGAGCCCGGTCAGCGACAGCACGCCGACCACCACCGAGGCGCAGATGATGATCGCGCCGATGACGGCGATCTGGCGCCCGGCGGTGAGCGCCGCCTCGCTGAGCCGCTCGACGAAGCCCGGCAGCGAGCAGCGCAGCCGCACGTTGAACAGCAACAGCGCGATGCCGGCGAAGATGGCGATGCTTGCCGCGTACTGCGGCGTGAAGCCGGCGTGGAAGATGCGCTCGAGCAGCAGCACGAAGGGCACGGCGAAGAACAGCGAGGTGATCAGCACCTCGCGCGGCGCCGGGCGCTCGCTCTCGGCCACGGGCTTCAGGTCGTGGCGGGTGGCGAAGGCATTGATGCCTACCCACACGGTCAGGAAGTACAGGAT
>NZ_JAMZBD010000568.1:0-1746 GCF_024158685.1 Halomonas sp. 707D4
ATGGGCGAGCGCGCGCCGGTGGCGCTGATCGACCCGGCGGCGAGCGCGAGACTGTCGGTCGCCGAGGCGATCACCAACCTGGCCGCCGCGCCGATCGCCAAGCTTTCGGACATCAAGCTCTCCGCCAACTGGATGAGTGCGGCCGACCAGCCCGGTGAAAATCAGGCGCTGTACGACGCGGTCTACGCCGTCGGCATGGAGCTCTGCCCGGCGCTTGGCATCGCCGTGCCGGTAGGCAAGGACTCGATGTCGATGCACACCGCCTGGCAGGGCGAAAGCGCGAAGGGCGAGGCGGAGCAGAAGAGCATCACCTCGCCGCTGTCGCTGATCGTGACGGGCTTTGCGCCGGTCACCGATGCGCTCGCCACGCTCACCCCGCAGATCGACATGGAGCAGGACGAATCCGACCTGATCCTGATCGACCTGGGCGGCGGCAAGAACCGCCTCGGCGGCTCGGCCCTGGCCCAGGTGTACGGCCAGCTCGGCGACGAGTGCCCGGACGTCGACGACCCGGAGGACATCAGGGCGTTCTTCGAGGTGATCCAGGGGCTCAACCGCGACGGGAAGCTTCTGGCCTACCACGACAGAAGCGACGGCGGTCTGCTGGTGACGCTTCTGGAGATGGCGTTCGCCGCCCACGCAGGGCTCGAGATCAAGCTCGACTGGCTGATCGACGAGCCGGTCCAGGCGTTCAACGCGCTGTTCTCGGAAGAGCTGGGTGCCGTGATCCAGGTCAACCGAGCGCACACCGAAGAGGTGCTGACCCAGTTCGCCGTGGCCGGGATCGAGACCTGCGGCGTGATCGCGCGTCCGCGCTACGACGATCAGGTGCGCGTCACCTTGTTCGAGGAGCCGCTTCTGGAAACCACCCGCCAGCTCACCCAGCGTACCTGGTCCGAGACCAGCTACCGTCTGCAGGCGCTGCGCGACAATCCCGAGTGCGCCAAGAACGAGTTCGACAACCTGATGGACCTGCGCGACCCGGGTCTCTCCGCGACGCCGAGCTTCGAGGTGAACGAGGACGTCAGCGCGCCGTTCGTCAATACCGCCAGACCCGCCGTGGCGGTGCTGCGCGAGCAGGGCGTCAACGGTCAGGTCGAGATGGCCTGGGCCTTCGACAAGGCCAACTTCGAGGCCGTCGACGTGCACATGAGCGACATTCTCGAAGGGCGGGTGGCGCTCGACGAGTTCAAGGGGCTGGTCGCCTGCGGCGGCTTCTCCTTCGGTGACGTGCTCGGTGCCGGCGGCGGCTGGGCGAAGTCGATCCTGTTCAACGAGCGCGCCCGCGAGCAGTTCCAGGCGTTCTTCACCCGCGAGGACACCTTCAGCCTCGGCGTGTGCAACGGCTGCCAGATGCTCTCGCAGTTGAAGCCCTTGATTCCCGGCGCCGAGAACTGGCCGGAATTCCTGCGCAACGAGTCCGAGCAGTTCGAGGCGCGCGTGGCCATGGTGCGCGTGGAGAAGAGCCCGTCGATCCTGCTTTCCGGCATGGAGGGCTCGACGCTTCCCATCGCCGTGGCTCACGGCGAGGGCCGCGCGGCGTTCCGCGACAGCGCCCACCTGCGCCAGATGCAGTCATCCAGCCAGATCGCGCTGCGCTACATCGACAACTACGGCCAGGTCACCACGCGCTACCCGGCCAACCCCAACGGCTCGCCCTCGGGCATCACGGGCCTGACCACGCCGGACGGCCGCGTCACCATCATGATGCCGCACCCGGAGCGCGTCACCCGTGCGGTGACCAAC
>NZ_JAMZBD010000569.1:0-1741 GCF_024158685.1 Halomonas sp. 707D4
GGTCTACATCGACGGCAAGCCCGCGAGCAAGCTGCGCAACGAACACCTGGTCGACGACCTCGAGGCATTGATTCGCGAGAAGATTCGCCTCAAGCAACAGCAACAAGACGCCCTCATCACCAAGAGCGTATGACGGCGTGGACGATGGGCGGCGAGCGAGTCCGCCCGGACCGATAAGGAGTTCGCATTGAGCAAGTCCGGTGCCAAGAAGATCCAAGCGATCCGCGGAATGAACGACCTGTTGCCCAGCGATAGCCCTCGCTGGCAATTTTTTGAAGCCAAGGTTCGCACGCTCATGCAGCGCTACGGCTTCGACGAGATTCGCATGCCCATCGTCGAGCAGACGGCGCTGTTCGCCCGCTCGATCGGGGAAGTGACCGATATCGTCGAGAAGGAGATGTACACCTTCGAGGACCGTAACGGCGACAGCCTCACCCTGCGCCCGGAAGGCACGGCGAGCTGCCTGCGCGCCGCCATGGAGCACGGCCTGCTCTACAACCAGACCCAACGGCTCTGGTACCAGGGCCCGATGTTTCGCCACGAGCGCCCGCAGAAGGGTCGCTACCGCCAGTTCCACCAAGTGGGCGTGGAGGCCTACGGTTTCGACGGCCCGGACATCGATGCCGAGGTGATCCTGCTGTCGGCCAGGCTGTGGCAGGAGCTGGGGCTTTCCGGACACGTCACCCTCGAGCTCAATTCACTGGGCTCGCTCGAGGCGCGCGCCGCCTACCGCGAGACGCTGGTGGCGTACTTCAACGAGCATCGGGCGCTGCTCGACGAGGATTCGCTGCGCCGGCTCGAGAGCAACCCGCTGCGCATCCTGGATTCCAAGAACCCGGACATGGCCGCGATGCTCGACGCCGCGCCGCAGCTTCTGGAGCACCTGGACGCCGAGTCCCGCGAGCACTTCGAGGCGCTCCAGCGCATGCTCGAGGCCGCCGGCATCCAGTACGTGATCAATCCGCGCCTCGTTCGCGGGCTCGACTACTACTCGCGCACGGTGTTCGAGTGGACCACCACGGCGCTGGGCAGCCAGGGCACGGTGTGTGCCGGCGGGCGCTACGATGGCCTAGTCGAGCAGCTCGGCGGCAAGCCTACCCCGGCGGTGGGCTTCGCCATGGGCATCGAGCGGCTGATCCTTCTGCTCGAGACCCTCGAGCTCGTCCCTGACGATGCGCTCGGCGGCAGCGACGTCTACCTGCTGGCGCTGGACGACAGTGTCACCACCGAGGCGCTGACCCTGGCCGAACGGCTGCGCGGCGAGCTGCCCGAGCTTGCCCTCACGCTGCACTGCGGCGGCGGCAGCTTCAAGAGCCGCATGAAGAAGGCGGACAAGAGCTCGGCGCGCATCGCCCTGCTGCTCGGCGAGGACGAAATCGCCAACGACTCGGTCACGGTGAAGTTTCTGCGCGACGACCGCGAACAGCGCCAGATCGATCAGCGCGAGCTCGCCACGATCTTGCCCGAGCTGCTGGCCCGATAACTCCCCAGGCGACGCCTGCGGTATTGACCAAGACGCACCGGCCTTGCGCCGGTGCCCGTACAAGGAGGCCCGCCCGTGGCGGATCTGAGAAGCGAAGAAGAGCAGCTTGACGTGATCAAGCGCTGGTGGAAGGAAAACGGCACCTCGCTGATCGCAGGCGTGGTGATCGCCGCGGCGGGCGTGTTCGGCTGGCACGCCTGGCAGGACTACCGGGAAGGCCAGTCCGCGGCGGCGTCGGTTCGCTACCAGCAGCTGATC
>NZ_JAMZBD010000570.1:0-1741 GCF_024158685.1 Halomonas sp. 707D4
CGTCGTCAGGGAGAGAGACCATGCTGATCAAGATCGCCAAACCCAGCGACCTGCGTGAATCCGACGTGACGCCGGAGTCTGTTTATCTTAGCCGCCGCCGCTTTCTGGGCGGCGTGGCCGGCGTCGGCGCCGGGCTCATGCTCTCCGGGCGCGTCAAGGCAAGCGAAGACTACAGCGATGTGCCCAGCGGCAACGCGCCGGCCTGGCTCGACGACAAGATCCGCCAGACTCAGTGGCGCGCCGTGACCCCGGCAGACCCGGAGAAGGACACCCTGGCGCCCTTCGAGGATGCCAGCGGCTACAACAACTTCTACGAGTTCGGCACCGGCAAGAGCGACCCGGCCAAGCGCGCGGGCAGCCTACAGACCGAGCCTTGGAGCGTGGTGGTCGATGGCGAGGTGAACAACGGCGGGCGCTTTACCCTCGAGGATTTCGCCAGCCCCTCGCAGTTCGAGGAGCGCATCTACCGGCTGCGCTGCGTCGAGGCGTGGTCGATGGTGATCCCCTGGCTCGGCATACCGCTAGGTGAGGTCATCCGCCGCGCCGACCCGACCAGCAAGGCCAAGTACGTGCGCTTCGAGACCCTGGTCGACCCGGAGCAGATGCCCGGTCAGCGCTCGTCCTTTGCGCTGATCGACTGGCCCTACGTCGAAGGGCTGCGCCTGGACGAGGCGATGCACCCGCTGACGCTTCTGGCGCTCGGCATGTACGGGCGCGAGCTGCCCAACCAGAACGGCGCGCCGCTGCGCCTGGTGGTGCCCTGGAAGTACGGCTTCAAGAGCATCAAGTCGATCGTGCGCATCTCGCTGGTCGAGGAGCAGCCGGTCAACTCCTGGCAGTTGCTCGCCCCCGACGAATACGGCTTCTATGCCAATGTGAACCCGGACGTGGACCACCCGCGCTGGAGCCAGGCCACCGAGCGGCGCCTGCCCAACAGCCTGTTCAGCCCCAACAACATCGATACCCGCATGTTCAACGGCTACGCTGACGAGGTCGCCGAGCTCTACGCCGGCATGGATCTCGCCGTCAACTATTAACCGCATCGACGACCCGGGCAGGTAACCATGGCAAAGCAGCAAGCCTGGTGGCGGCTGTGGCGCGTGGCGGTCTTTCTGGCCGCTCTCGCCCCGCTCGTCTACTGGAGTTTTCAGGTCTACCAGAACGCCGCAGGCCCGGAGCCTGGGCGCTATCTGCTCCTGAACATCGGCATCGGCGGGCTGTGGCTGATGCTCTTGACGCTGTCCCTCACGCCGCTTTCCAGGCTCACCCGCTGGAAGGGCTTCGCGCTGATTCGCCGCCAGCTCGGGCTGTGGACGCTGGCCTACGCGGTGCTGCACCTTTGTTGCTACGCGCTGTTCATTCTGGGGCTCGACTGGGCGCTTCTGGGCGCCGAGATCGTCAAGCGGCCCTACATCATCGTCGGCATGCTCGCGCTGATCGGGCTGATCCTGCTCGGCGCCACCTCCAACCGCGCCGCCATGCGCCGGCTCGGCAAGCGCTGGAAGAGCCTGCACAGGCTTGCCTACCCGATCCTCGCGCTGATTCTTCTGCACTTTTTCTGGGTGGTGCGCGCTGACATGGCCGAGTGGGCCGGATACGCCGCAGTAGGCGCCCTGCTGCTCGCGCTTCGCCTGCCGCCCATTGCGCGGGCGCTGCCCAGAATACGTCAGCGGTTCAGTTAACCGGCGGCTCCCTGCGGTGCAGTGCTTCGCTGAATGCAGCAGCGAGGATACCGGTGGGC
>NZ_JAMZBD010000571.1:0-1732 GCF_024158685.1 Halomonas sp. 707D4
CGTCGGCTGCGAGCGCCGCGTACTGTTCGATCGTAAGATTCACCGCCGAACCCCCGCTGCCCGGGTGGATGACGACCGCAGGAGTCCGAGGGCCGGCCAGCGCCTGCCGGGCGCTGTCTCGCGCGGCCTGCTCCAGTGGCCAGAAGGGCGGGGCGGGCAGGCGGGCCAGCTTGAGCGACAGCCGCTCAAGCAGCGCGCAGGCAAGATCGACGTTGTACTGATACTCCGGCTTCTCCGAGCGCGAGCGGCGCTGGGTGATGCGCACGGTGTAGAACAGCTGCGCCCACTTGGTGGCCGGCGCCAGGCGCAGCGGAATCCTCGCGCGAAAGCCGAGCCAGCCGATACGCGGCGTCGAGAACAGCGTGAGCAGCGCATCGAAGCGCTTCGCCTTCACGCTGGCCAGCAGCGCCGCTTGCGCCGGCTTGCCCGCCTCTGCGCCCGGGTCGACGATCACCTCGTCCACCCAGGGGCAGGCGCGGGCGAGCTCGGCGGTGTAGGCGGGCACCAGCACGCTCACCCGAGGGCAGGGAAGGGCGCTCTTCAGGCAGGCGAGCGCCGGCCAGGCGAGCATGAAATCACCGATCTTGTCGTTACGCACGACCAGCACGTTGGGTGCCATAGGAATACCCCGTCAATTGCAGCCTGTATACTACAAGACAATGAAAGCGTTGTTGAACGGCGCGCAACGAGCGGGTGAAAGAATGGCGAACAAGGTACTGCAGCTTTGCATGTCCGACGGCAAGGGCGGCATGGAGCTTTACGTGGATCGGGTCATCGAGGATTTGCAGGCCGAAGGAGTCGAGGTGATCGGCATCTGCCTGAGCGATACCCGTATCGAAACCTACTTTCAGCGCAACGGCGTTGCCTATCGGGCCTTCAAGAGCAACCTTCAGGCGCTGGGCAGCGCCTGGGGGCTGCGCCGCTGGCTGATCGACGAGCACGTGAGGGTGATTCACTGCCACAAGTCGAGCGATCTGCGCCTCACCGCGCTCTTGAAGCTGCTGCTGCCGAGCATTCGCGTGCTCTACACCGACCACGTGGGCGGCCAGCGCCCCAAGAAGAGCCCCTACCATCGCTTTGCCTATGGCAACGTCGACCGCGTGCTCTCGATCAGCCAGGCGACGTTTGCGCGCAACGTCAAGAACCTGCCGCTGCCGCGCGAGCGCGTCACCTGCCTGCCCCACGGCGTGGACACCACGACGTACCGACCGGCCACGAACGCAGCGGCCGTGGCCGCCAAGCGCGCCGAGCTGGGGATTCCCGAGGGCGCGGTGGCGATCGGCCTGCCGGGGCGGGTGACTCAGGGCAAGGGGCAGGATGTCTGGGTGAAGGCGCTTTTAGAGCTGCCTGACCAGCTCGACTTCTTCGCGGTGTCGATCGGCGGCACCGACTACGCCTCCGGCGGCACCGAGGCGTTCTACCGCGAGCTGGTCGCCATGATCGAGGGCACGCCGCTGGCCGACAGGATCCGTTTTCTGGGCCACCGCGCGGATCTCGGCGAGATCCTGCCGGCGCTGGATCTGGTGTGCATTCCGTCGGAGAACGAGGCGTTTGGGCTGACCATCATCGAATCCATGGCCTGCGCCATGCCGATCATCGGCTCCAATACCGGGTCGCTGCCGGAGCTGGTCGATGAGGCCAGCGGCGTGCTGGTCGGCCCCTTCGACGTGACGGCCTGGCGTGACGCCCTGGCCGCGCTCATCGAGGACGATGCGCGCCGCCGGGCTATGGG
>NZ_JAMZBD010000572.1:0-1723 GCF_024158685.1 Halomonas sp. 707D4
ATCTCGGTGTCCTCGTGCACGTCGATGTAGAGCGGCAGGCTCACCTCGTCGGCCAGCGGCGACTCGCTCGGGCAGAGCCCGATCACCGTGGCGCCGGCCTCGCGGGCAAGCCTTACGCTTGCTACCAGCGCCCGGGTGCGCCCGGTCTGGGAGATCGCCACCACCACGTCGCCCTCCTGGAGCGTGACCGCCGACATGTTCTGCATGTGCGGGTCGGCGTAGGCCGAGGTCGAGATCTGCAGGCGAAAGAACTTGTGCTGGGCATCGAAGGCCACCGCTCCGGAGGCGCCAAAGCCGTAGAACTCGACCCGGTTGGCCATCGCCAGTGCATTCACTGCCTTGCCCAGCGCGTCGTTGTCGAGCCGGTCGCGCACCGACAGCAGCGTACCCACGGTGGAGTCGAAGATGCTGTGGGAGAACTCGGCCACCGAGTCGCTATCGTTCATCGAGAACTGGGCGAACTGGCTGCCCGAGGCGAGCATCTGGGCGAGCTGGAGCTTGAAGTCCTGAAAGCCGTTGCACCCGAGTGCCCGGCAAAAGCGCACCACCGTGGGCTCGCTGACGCCGGCTTCGGTGGCGAGATCGACGATGCGCATGTGGATCACTTCGTCGGGGTTTCGCAGCACGAAGCGGGCGACTTTTTGCTCGGAGCGGCGAAAGTGCTCCATGCGGCGTCTCATTTCATCGAACAGGGCGCGACTCACGGTGAGCTCCTTCGAATGGGGTGCAGGATCATGCACGCAGCGTTTTGCACCAGTATGCCTGAGTGGCGGGCGTAATGCGCCGCCGATGAACGGATGATACGCCGCTCGACACCAGCGTTTAAACGCCGTTTAGGTTTTCAGAGCCGGAGCGTCATCATTTTGTCAAGTAGGTTATAGTAAGAAATGACGTGCCGCACTGCATCATATGACAGGCGTCATGGCTGCAGGCGGGATCAACCTGCCACCTGGAGGAGCGTCGATCATGAAAAACGTCGAACGATTGACTTCGGTTAAAAGCGAGCTGCTCGATATCCTCATGGGCATCGAGGTCACCGAACACTCCCAGCGCCAGCGCAGCGCCGCCCAGCGCAGCCTGCGGGCACGGCGCGGCATCGAGCGCCATCGAGAGTCCTTGAAGCTGTCCCGGGACATCGCCTGGCTCGCGGAGGACGAGGAGACGCCGGAAGGCGAACTCCACTAGCCCTTGAACGAAAAAGCCCTGCACACAGGCAGGGCAAGGGTCTGAGAGGCGACGGCTTACAGGAAGCCGGCCAGGAAGACGACGATCACGCCCAGCGGTGCCACGTACTTGGTGAGCAGGTTCCACAGGCTGTAGTCGTAGACGTCCATGGCGAGTTCGCGACGCGCCTCTTCTTTTTCCAGGCAGCGCGAGTAGAAGACGATGGCGCCCAGGCCGGTCAGCGGCAGCAGTACCTTGCCGGTGAAGGTGTCCAGGAAGTCGAAGATGTTCAGGCCGAGGATCGAGACATCCGCCCAGACGTTGAACGACAGAAGTGCCGCGATGCCGACCAGCCACACCGCCACGGCACCCACCAGCGTCGAGCCCAGACGGCTCAGCGGCGTGCGCTCTTCCAGGGTTTCCACTACCGGCTCCAGCAGCGAGATCGCCGAGGTGAGCGCGGCGAAGGTGAGCAGCAGGAAGAATGCCAGGCCAAGCAGGCTTCCGCCGACCATGTTGCCGAAGGCGATCGGCAGCGTCACGAAGATCAGCCCCGGAC
>NZ_JAMZBD010000573.1:0-1717 GCF_024158685.1 Halomonas sp. 707D4
GGCGTTCGATGAATCGCTCTGGTGGGGGCTCTTCAGCGCCGGGGGCGTGTGCTTTGCGGTGTTTCTGCCCGCCGTCATTTTGCTGGTCGGCATCGCGCTGCCGCTGGGGCTCTTGCCCAGCGGGGCGCTCGACCACGCCCGGGCATCCAGGCTGCTGTTCAGCCTGCCGGGAATACTCTTCGTGGGCGCGGTGGTCTGCCTGCCGCTGTTTCACGCCTTCCACCGCCTGCGCCACGGGCTGATCGACCTGCGCCTGGGGCGCGACGATTTCAACAAGGCCGTGATGTACGGGCTGGCCGCGCTTTTGAGCGTGGCTGCCCTGGCCCTGGTGGCGCTGGGCCTTCTGCGCTGACGCCGCGCGCTTGCCGACCTGACAGGGATAACCCACATGATCCACGGCCTGACCGAATCCGACCTCTACGCCCCCATCGAGTGGCAGGACCACTCCGAGGGCTTCGAGGACATCCTCTACCACACCGCACCCGAGGGGATCGCCCGCATCACCCTCAACCGGCCCGAGGTGCGCAACGCCTTTCGCCCGCGCACGGTGAGCGAGATGATCAAGGCGCTGCATCGTGCCCGCCACGACAGCGCCATCGGCGCGATTCTGCTCACCGGAGCGGGGGATAAAGCGTTCTGCTCCGGCGGCGACCAGCGCATTCGCGGCGACTACGGCGGCTACCGGGACGAGGAGGGCACCCACCACCTCAACGTGCTGGAGTTCCAGCGCGACATTCGCACCTGCCCGAAGCCGGTGGTGGCGATGGTGGCGGGCTACGCCATCGGCGGCGGCCACGTGCTGCACCTGATGTGCGATTTGACCATCGCCGCCGACAACGCCGTGTTCGGCCAGACCGGCCCGAAGGTCGGCTCCTTCGATGGTGGTTTTGGTGCCTCTTACATGGCGCGCATCGTCGGCCAGAAGAAGGCGCGGGAGATCTGGTTTTTGTGCCGCCAGTACGGCGCCCAGCAGGCGCTCGACATGGGGCTGGTCAACCACGTGGTGCCGCTTGACGAGCTCGAGCGGGAAAGCGTGCGCTGGTGCCGTGAGATGCTCCAGCACAGCCCCATGGCGCTGCGCTGCCTGAAGGCCTCGCTCAACGCCGACTGCGACGGCCAGGCGGGCCTTCAGGAGCTGGCGGGCAACGCCACTATGCTCTACTACATGACCGAAGAGGGCCAGGAAGGGCGCAACGCCTTCAACGAGAAGCGCCGCCCGGACTTCTCCCGCTACCCGCGCAACCCCTGATGGCGCGCGTGCTCTACCGCTATTCGCTTGCGCTGACAAAGCCGCTGGTGCTGAACGGCCAGCGGCTGACCCACCGCGAGGGGCTGCTGGTAGGCATCGACGGCCAGTGGGGCGAGATCGCCCCGCTGCCGGGCTTCTCTAAAGAGACCCTGGCCGAGGCCGAAGCCGAGGCGCTGGCGTGCCTGGCCGCACTCGAGCGCGGCGAACCGGCCTCCCCACGGCTTCCCTCGGTGCAGTTCGGACTCGGCTGCGCCCGGTGCACCTGGCCGGAGCGCTTGCCCGAGGCGGCGACTCCCTACCCGCTACTGCAGGGCACGCCTGCCCACCTGATGATCGAGATCGAGGTGCGTTTCAAGGCGTGGCGCGCGGCGCCGCCGAATCGGCTCAAGCTCAAGGTCGCCCGCTACCCGCTCGCGGAAGAGCTGGCGCTGATCAAGCGGCTTTGTGAGCGCCTGCCCACCACCCGGC
>NZ_JAMZBD010000574.1:0-1717 GCF_024158685.1 Halomonas sp. 707D4
GTTGGAGTTGGAGCTGTTGGGACTGCCCACCACCAGGATCAGATCGTTTTCAACGGCGAGTTCGCGCACTGCGTCCTGACGGTTCTGCGTCGCGTAGCAGATGTCGTTCTTGCGCGGGCCCTGGATCTCGGGGAACTTGTCGCGCAGGGCGTCGATCACCTTGGCGGTATCGTCCATCGAAAGCGTGGTCTGGGTGACGAAGGAGAGGGTCGCGGGGTCGGCGACTTCGAGCTTCGCCACGTCCTCTTCGTCCTCGACCAGATAGATGCGCCCGCCGAAGGAGGTATCGTAGCGCCCCATGGTGCCCTCGACCTCCGGGTGCCCTGCGTGGCCGATCAGGATGCACTCCTGACCGCGCTTGGCGTAGCGCAGCACCTCCATGTGTACCTTGGTGACCAGCGGGCAGGTGGCGTCGAACACCTTGAGCCCGCGCCGGTCGGCGTCTTCCTGGACCGCCTGGGAGACGCCGTGGGCGGAGAAGATCACGATGACGTCGTCCGGCACCTCGTCGAGCTCCTCGACGAACACCGCGCCACGCTCGCGCAGCGAATCCACGACGAACTTGTTGTGGACCACTTCGTGGCGTACGTAGACCGGCGGGCCGAACACGTCGAGTGCCCGGTTGACGATGTCGATGGCGCGGTCCACCCCGGCGCAGAAGCCGCGGGGATTGGCCAACTGAATGGTCATCGGATGGGTCGATTCCGAAGGCTCTGAGTGGGGTGCGTGCATAAAGGCGCCTTGATGCGTAAACATCGCTTGGTGAGTGAAAACCCGTGCTCTACCTGACAGCCGCGCGCCGAACGGGTTCGCTACGAATCGCGCGGCGTGCCGGGCTCAATGAGTGGTCGCGGGCCTGACGTCGAGCACCTCGACCTCGAAGGTCAGTGTACGCCCGGCCAGCGGATGATTGAAATCCACCTCGACCCGGTCGCCATCGATGGTCTTGACCACACCGGGAAGCTCGGTGCCCGCCTTGTCGGCGAAGGACATCACCATGCCGACCTCCGGCGCTTCGTCGCCGAAGTCGGCGCGCTTGAGCAGCTGGATGTTCTGGGCGTTGTGCTGGCCGAAGGCGTGCTCCGGGGTGATCTCGAAGGCGCCCTGCTGACCCGGTGCGAGGCCCTTGATCGGGTGCTCGAAGCCCGGCGGCAGGTTGCCGTCGCCGAAGGTGAAGGTGGCGGGGGCTTTCTCCCTGGTGGAGTCGACCACCGTGCCATCCTCGAGCTTCAGGGTGAAGTGCAGGGTAATCTCCATACCCTCGTCGATGACGTAGTCCATGCGTGCTCCTAGTGGGTGCTGTCGGCCGGGACGGCCTTGCGACGGCGCCGGTCGCCCATGAAGGATTCCCAGATCAGCCCGAGGGCGCCCAGGGTAATGCCGATGTCCGCCACGTTGAAGGCCGGGTAGTACCAGCCGGCGACGTGAAACGACAGGAAATCCACCACGTAGCCGTGCACCAGCCGGTCGAACAGGTTGCCCAGCGCCCCGCCGATGATCAAGGGCAGCGAGATCGCAAGCCACTTCTCGTCGGCACGAATGCGCGACAGCCACACCGTCAGGCCGATGCTCGCCCCTACGGCGACGATGGCGAAGAACCACCGCTGCCAGCCGGGGTGGCTGGCCAGGAAGCTGAACGCGGCGCCCGTGTTGTGCAAAAGGCGCAGATCGAAGAACGGCAGCACCTCTACCGGGCGATTGTAGACGAGCATATGGC
>NZ_JAMZBD010000575.1:0-1713 GCF_024158685.1 Halomonas sp. 707D4
GGTCTGGCCGTGGCTGCCGATGGCGCGAACCGCCTCCGGTGCCACGCCTGCGTCTTTCAGCAGCGCGGCGACGGCGCGGGCCTGCAGCGCGCAGAACGTGGCCTCGGCCTGGGCAAGCTCGGCAAAACGGGCGTGATCCGCATGGCAGAGCGTCAGCAGCGTCTGGCGCAGCGCCTCGGGCATCGGCTCGGCACGGGTGGCGACCAGCCGGGGGCGCGCGTCCGGTGTTATCTCGACCAGGGCAGCGTCGATGCCGTCGAGGCTGGTGCCGGACATCAGGCCGACGTAGAGCGAGGTGGGGTTTGCGTTGTTCATGAAGCGTCATCCAGGGCGGTGAAGTCTCAACCGGGAACGGTTGGCATGGTAACATTGCCGGCCATGTATCATCCGTGCCCCCGGGCGGGCAAAGCTTAGAGTGGAGAGAGGCAATGAGTGAGCTGGATCAGGCGCTGGCACTGCTGACGCGGGGAACGCACGAAATCCTGGTGGAAGACGAGCTGAAGAAGAAACTCGCCTCCGGGCGCAAGCTGCGCATCAAGGCGGGCTTCGATCCCACCGCGCCGGACCTGCACCTGGGCCACAGCGTGCTGCTCACCAAGATGCGCCAGTTCCAGGACCTGGGCCACACCGTGATCTTCCTGATCGGCGACTTCACCGGGCGCATCGGTGACCCGACCGGCAAGAACGTCACCCGCAAGCCGCTCACCGAGGCCGACGTCAAGGCCAACGCCGAAACCTACAAGGAGCAGGTGTTCAAGATCCTCGATCCCGAGAAGACCGAGGTGCGTTTCAACGCCGAGTGGTTCGGCGAGTTGACGGCTGCGAAGATGATCGAGTTGGCAGCGCAAAGCACCGTGGCGCGCATGCTCGAGCGCGACGACTTCGAGAAACGCTACAAGGCCAATCAGCCGATCGCCATCCACGAATTCCTCTACCCGCTGGTCCAGGGCTACGACTCCGTGGCGCTCGAAGCGGACATCGAGCTCGGCGGCACCGACCAGAAGTTCAACCTGCTGATGGGCCGCGAGATCCAGAAGCACTTCGGGCAAGAGCCACAGGTGGTGATCACCATGCCGCTGCTCGAGGGTCTGGACGGTGTGCAGAAGATGTCAAAGTCGCTCGGCAACTATGTCGGCGTCGACGAAGCGCCGGGGTCGATGTTTAACAAGCTCGTCTCCATGCCGGACAGCCTCATGTGGCGCTACTTCGAACTGCTGTCGCTGAAATCCAACGACGAGATCGAGGCGCTCAAGCAGAGCGTCGAGCAGGGCGCCAACCCGCGCGACGTCAAGATGGAACTCGCCCGCGAGCTGATCGCGCGCTATCACGGCGAGGAAGCGGCGGCCAATGCCCACAAGTCCGCCGGCAACCAGTTGGCCGATGGCGAGCTGCCGGAAGACCTGCCCGAGGTCGACGTCGACTTCGAGGGCGCCGAGACCGCACCGATCGCCACCGTGCTCAACCGCTCCGGGCTCACCAAGAACAGCGCCCAGGCCAAGGACATGCTCAAGAACGGCAGCGTCAAGGTCGACGGCGAGGCGGTAGAGCCGAGCACCATGCTGCCCACCGGCAAGGCCTACGTTATCCAGGCCGGCAAGAAACGTTACGCCCGTGTGACGCTGAAGTGATTCTTTTCTGAAAAAAGCCCTTGCACTCCCGGCGGCGAATCCGTAAAGTACGCATCCGCTGCCGGGGACGCCCAGCGTCGCCAGC
>NZ_JAMZBD010000576.1:0-1708 GCF_024158685.1 Halomonas sp. 707D4
GAAAGCGCCCGGGCGCCAGCACCGAGACGTCGAGCCGGCTCTGCTGCTCCTCGATGGTCGCTTCGTTGAGAAGCGCCCCGGCCGGGGTCAGCCACAGGCTGCAAAGCCCTACCATGACGGCGACGATGGAGGCCGGCAAGAGCGTGACGCGCAGAAGCCGCGTGGGGCTCATGCCGCAGGCGACCATCACGGTGATTTCGCTGTTCATGTAGAGCTGCCCGTAGGCGAGCAGGATGCCCAGGAAGAACGCCAGCGGCAGGATCAGCTCCAGAAACCCCGGCAGGTGGTAGAACATCAGGCTGCCCAGGATGGTGACGGGAAAATCGCCCTCCGCCGCGGAGGCGAAGTAGCGGATGAAGCGACTTCCCATGATCACCAGCATCAGGATACCGGCGACCGCCGACATCGTGAGCAACACTTCTCGAGTCAAGTACCGAAATAAAATCAACGCGCTCTCCGGCTAATCCTGCAGGTCGCCATGCAATGCGCTCATGGCTTGGGTACACTGATCCACCTAATGATCGCGATATTATCCCGAATCACTCGATGCTTGTCTTGTTGGAGACGTCATGGAATTTTCCGTTCAGACCGCCAATCCTGCCAAAGCCGAAACGGCGTGCCTCGTCCTGCCCGTCTATAAAGATAGCGAGTTATTGCCTGCCGTGGCGAAATTGGACGACGCGAGCGAGCGGCTGATCGGACAACTGCTCGAACGCGGCGACTTCGATGCTGCGCTTGGCAACACCCAACTGATTTCCTTCGCCCCGGGCCTGGGCGCCGAGCGCCTTCTGCTGGTGGGCCTGGGCTCCCGTGACAAGTGCCAGGAAGCAGCGCTGATCAAGGCGCTTGATGCGGCCATGGGGGCGCTCGTGAAGCTTCCCGTCGACGAGGCCAGCGTCGCCTTCACCGACGTGCCGCTCGAGCGCGACACCGCCTGGAAGGCGCGCAAGACCCTGGAAGCCGCCGAACGCGCGGTCTACCGCTTCGACCGCTTCAAGTCCGCCCCGGCGCCCAGGCCGGCGCTCGAGAAGATCACCCTGATCGTCAGCGACGCCGCCCAGGCAAGCTCCGCCCAGCAGGGCGCGCGGGTCGGCGTTGCCATCGGCCAGGGCATCAACCTGGCGCGCACCCTGGGCAACCTGCCGGGCAACGTCTGCACGCCGCGCTACCTGGCCGAGCAGGCCGAGGCGCTGGGTCACGCCTCCAAAGGGATGCTCGCGGTGGAGGTTCTCGACGAGGAAGCGCTCGAGGCGCTCGGCGCGGGCTCCCTGCTCAGCGTGGGTCGAGGCAGCGCCGAGCCGTCGCGACTGATCGTCATGCAGTACCAGGGCGCCGAGGACCCGAGTGAGGCCCCCCACGTGCTGGTGGGCAAGGGCATCACCTTCGATACCGGCGGCATTTCGCTCAAGCCGGGCGAAGGCATGGACGAGATGAAGTTCGACATGGGCGGCGCCGCCGGCGTGTTCGGCACCGTCCAGGCGGTGCTTGCGATCAAGCCGAAGATCAACGCGGTGTTCATCGTCGCCGCCGCCGAGAACATGCCCGACGGCGCGGCGACCAAGCCCGGCGACATCGTCAAGACCCTCAAGGGCCTGACCGTCGAGGTGCTCAACACCGACGCCGAAGGGCGCCTCGTGCTGTGCGACGCGCTGACCTACGCCGAGCGCTTTGCGCCTGCCAGCGTCATCGACATCGCCACGCTCACAGG
>NZ_JAMZBD010000577.1:0-1708 GCF_024158685.1 Halomonas sp. 707D4
CCGCTGTTCAACGAGATCGACGGCCACTTCCCGAATCACCACCCGGACCCGGGCAAGCCGGAGAACCTGGTCGCGCTGATCGACGAGGTCGAACGGACCGGCGCGGACATCGGGCTCGCCTTCGATGGCGACGGCGACCGCCTGGGCGTGGTGACCCCGCGCGGGCGCATCATCTACCCGGATCACCTGCTCGCGGTGTTCGCCACCGACCTGCTCGAGCGCCAGCCGGGCGCCACGGTGATCTTCGACGTCAAGTGCAGCCGCACCCTGGCCCGGGTGATCAGCGAGGCCGGCGGCGAGCCCGAGATGTGGCGCACCGGCCACTCGCTGATCAAGGCCCGCATGCGCGAGACCGGCGCGCAGCTTGCCGGCGAGATGAGTGGACATATCTTCTTCAAGGAGCGCTGGTACGGTTTCGACGACGGCCTCTACGCCGCCGCCCGGCTGCTCGAGATCCTCACCGGTTGCGAGGAAGATGCGGATGCGCTGTTCGAGCGTTTTCCCCAGGAAATCAGCACCCCGGAAATCAACCTGGCGGTGCCGGACGAAGAAAAGTTCGCCATGATCGAAGCGCTTGCCAGGGTCGGCGACTTCGGCGAAGGTATCAAGACCACCCTCGACGGCCTTCGCGTGGACTACCCGCAGGGCTTCGGGCTGTGCCGGGCGTCGAACACGACGCCGGCGCTGGTGCTTCGCTTCGAAGGGGAAAGCGAAGCGGCATTGAACGAGATAAAGGCGCGCTTCGCCGCCGCGCTCGCCAAGGCGGCGCCGACGCTCGATATCACCGCGCTGCACTGAGTGCGCGGATCGCGTGCGCCGCCATTAAAAGATAAAAGCCAAGGGATAACGCAATGAATCCAGAAAGCCGCGACCCGAAGGTCGTCGTGGAAGTGCTGTCAGAGGCGCTTCCCTACATCCAGCAGTTCTCCGGCAAGACCGTGGTCGTCAAGTACGGCGGCAACGCCATGACCGAAGACGCCCTGATCGACTCCTTCGCCCGCGACATCGTGCTGATGAAGGAGGTCGGCATCAACCCGGTGGTGGTGCACGGCGGCGGCCCGCAGATCGGTAGTCTCCTCGAGAAGCTCAACATCGAGTCGCGTTTCGTCAACGGCATGCGCGTCACCGACGCCCAGACCATGGACGTGGTGGAGATGGTGCTGGGGGGGCTGGTCAACAAGAGCATCGTCAACCTGATCAACCAGTGCGGCGGCAAGGCGATCGGCCTGACCGGCAAGGACGGCGCCCAGATCCGCGCCCGCCAGCTCAAGGTCGAGCACAAGACACCGGAGATGACCGCCCCGGAGATCATCGACATCGGCCACGTCGGCGAGGTGGAGTCGATCTCCACCGACCTGATCGAGATGCTCGCCGCTCGCGACTTCATCCCGGTGATCGCCCCGATCGGCGTCGACGCCGAGGGTCACAGCTACAACATCAACGCCGACCTGGTCGCCGGCAAGCTCGCCGAGGCGCTGTGTGCCGAGAAGCTGATGCTTCTGACCAACGTGGCGGGCCTGATGAACGGCGCAGGCGACGTGCTCACGGGGCTGACCACCGCCCAGGTGGACGGCCTGATCGAGGACGGCACCATCTACGGCGGGATGCTGCCGAAGATTCGCTGCGCGCTGGAGGCGGTGAAAGGCGGCGTCAACAGCGCCCACATCATCGACGGGCGCGTGCCCCACGCGGTGCTGCTGGAAATATT
>NZ_JAMZBD010000578.1:0-1707 GCF_024158685.1 Halomonas sp. 707D4
GAAGAAGGTGCTGATCGCCGGCATGCGCTACGCCGGCGAGATGAAGAAGGCCATGTTCTCGGTACAGAACTTCCTGCTGCCGGCGGCTGACGTGCTGCCGATGCACTGCTCCGCCAACGTCGGCGAAGATGGCGAGACGTGCCTGTTCTTCGGGCTTTCCGGCACCGGCAAGACCACGCTCTCCGCCGACCAGGGCCGCTACCTGATCGGCGATGACGAGCACGCCTGGGGCGACGACATCGTCTTCAACATGGAAGGCGGCTGCTACGCCAAGTGCATCGACCTTTCCGAGAAGAACGAGCCGGTGATCTGGAACGCGATCAAGTTCGGCACCGTGCTCGAGAACGTGGTGCTCGACGACCGCCGCACGCCTGACTATGCCGATGACAGCCTGACCCAGAACTCCCGCGCCGCCTACCCGCTGGAGCACGTCGAGAAGCGCGTGCCGGAGAACCTGGCCGGCGAACCCAGCGCCATCGTGTTTTTGACCTGCGACATGTCCGGCGTCCTGCCGCCGGTATCGGTGCTCTCCAAGGAAGCCGCGGCGTACCACTTCCTCTCCGGCTACACCGCCAAGGTCGGCTCCACCGAGATGGGCTCCTCCGAGGGCCTTGCCGCGACGTTCTCCACCTGCTTCGGCGCGCCGTTCTTCCCGCGCCCGGCGCGCGAGTACGCGGACCTTCTGATCAAGCGCGTCGAGAAGAAGGACGCCCAGGTCTACCTGGTCAACACCGGCTGGACCGGCGGTGCTTATGGCGAAGGCGGCTCGCGCTTCTCCATCCCGACCACCCGCGCGATCATCAGCGCGATCCAGTCCGGCGTGCTGCGCGACATCGAGACCCGGCACATCGACGGCCTGAACCTCGACGTGCCCGTCGCGGTGCCCGGCGTCGACTCGAGCCTTCTGAACCCGCGTGACACCTGGCAAGACCAGGGCGCGTTCGATCGCCACCAGCGCGAGCTCGCCACCAAGTTCGTCGAGAACTTCAAGAAGTTCGAAGGCGTGAACGAAGCAATCATCAAGGCCGGCCCCCAGCTGACCTGATCGGCATGAGCGATACCCGAAAGGGGCGGCGCACACGCGCCGCCCCTTTTTTGTCGTGCACGCAGTACCTTCCTGTAGCGCGGGTAAGCCGAAGGGTGTACCCGCGAAAGGCAGCGCGAAGCGGTGCTATAGATTGACGTGGCACGATCCGGGCGGCTGGCGCCGCCATCGCGGGTGCCTCGCTGTCGCTCGTTACGCCGCGCTACGAGGTAAGTGCAGATACATACGTAGCGCGGGTAAGCCGTATGGCGCACCCGCGAAAGGCAGCGCGCAGCGGTGCTGCGGGGTGGCGTGGCAATTCATGCCAGCGTCATGGCTTTGTGGTACCGTGTCGGCATTTAAAAGCCGGTATGAGTTTGTGGCACCTATGGATGTAAACGCACGGATTGTTTCGCGTCTGGCCGAAGAGCTGGGCGTCAAGGCGCAGCAGGTCAGCGCCACGGTTGCACTGCTGGACGAAGGGGCCACCGTGCCCTTCATCGCCCGCTACCGCAAGGAGGTGACCGGGGCGCTGGATGACAGCCAGCTTCGCAACCTAGACGAGCGGCTTCGCTACCTGCGCGAGCTCGAGGAGCGCCGTAGCGCGGTGATCAGTGCCATCGACGAGCAGGGCAAGCTCGACGGCCCGCTGAAAGCACGCATCGACGCCGCCGACACCAAGC
>NZ_JAMZBD010000579.1:0-1702 GCF_024158685.1 Halomonas sp. 707D4
GACAACCACCAGGCGCGGTCATCGGCCTCGTTGATCGCCACCGCCGCGAGCAGGTGCTCGTTGAAATGGGCGCAGGCGAAGAACTGGCGCCGGGCCAGGTGGTGCTCGATGAAGTCTTCCACGCCACTGGCCGGTAGCCGCGTGACCGGGGCGTCCTCGAAAATGCGCTGTAGGTCGAGGCGCAGGTGCTCGTCGGCGCTCCAGCGGGCGTGGTCGATATACACAAGCGTCACTGGCATGGCGAGATCCTCTGGGCTTGGCGCGGGTCGCGATCGTCACGTTCGTGACGCAGCGACATGTCGCGCATTGTAGCGGATGGGGTCATCGATTCTCTATAATGGCGGCTTTGCTTGTCGAACAAGTCCAGGCCGAGGCCGCGAGCCTTGCCACCTCAACGTGCGCGCCAGCGCAGGAGAAGCCCCATGTCAGCGCGAATTGCCACGGTCAGCCGTGACACCAACGAAACGCAGATCACCGTCAGCATCGACCTCGATGGCAAAGGCCACCTGAAGGGCGAGTCCGGCGTCGCGTTTCTGGATCACATGCTCGACCAGGTGGCGCGCCACGGGTTGATCGACATCACCATGGACGTCAAGGGTGACCTGCACATCGACGATCACCACACCGTCGAGGACTTGGGCATCACCCTGGGCCAGGCGTTCAACGAGGCGGTGGGCGACAAGCGCGGCATCGTGCGTTACGGCCACGCCTACGTGCCGCTGGATGAAGCGCTTTCGCGCGTGGTGGTGGATTTCTCCGGCCGCGCCGGGCTTTTCATGAACGCCACCTTCACCCGCGACACCATCGGCACCATGGATACGCAGCTGTTCAGCGAGTTCTTTCATGGCTTCGTCAATCACGCCCGCGTGACGCTGCACATCGACAACCTCAAGGGCGACAACGCCCACCATCAGGCGGAAACCATCTTCAAGGCCTTTGGCCGGGCGCTGCGCATGGCGCTTGCCGAGGATCCGCGCATGGCCGGGCAGATGCCGTCCACCAAGGGAACGCTGTGAGGCCGGCAAAAGGCCCGATCCGTTCGCCACTCACCTCAAGGAGCGCGACATGACCATCGCCGTCATCGATTATGGAATGGGCAACCTGCATTCCGTGGCCAAGGCGCTTGAACACGTCACCCATGAAAACGTCGTCATCACCCGCGACCCCCGGCGCATTCTGGGCGCCACCCGCGTGGTGCTGCCAGGCCAGGGCGCGATTCGCGACTGCGTGGGCGAACTCGAGCGCACCGAACTGCGCGGCCTGGTCGACGATATTCTCACCCGCCAGGCAAAGCCGCTCCTGGGTATCTGCGTGGGTCAGCAGATGCTGATGGAGAAAAGCGAGGAGAACGGCGGCGTCGACTGCCTGGGCTTTTTCCGCGGCAGCGTCGACCGCTTCCCGCTGGACATGCGCGACGAGCACGACCAGCGCCTGAAGGTGCCTCACATGGGCTGGAACCGGCTCCATCAGCACCACGACCACCCGCTGTGGGCAGGCATCGACGACGCCGAGCGCTTCTACTTCGTCCACGGCTACTACGTCAATGCAGGCGACGACGCCGAGGTCTACGGCACCACCGAGTACGGCCGGGTCAACGCCCACGTGGCGATCGGGCGCGAGGCCACCTTCGCCGTGCAGTTCCACCCGGAAAAGAGCGCCCGCGCCGGCCTTCGCCTGCTCGAAAACTTCGTTACCTGGACGC
>NZ_JAMZBD010000580.1:0-1702 GCF_024158685.1 Halomonas sp. 707D4
CGCCCACCCGATTCTGGTCTCCCTCGGGGCGATGATCTTTTTGCAGGGGCTGGGCGAGTTCCTGACCCGCGGCGGCGGTCTCTCCGGCATGCCCGAAGCGTTCCAGGTGATCGGCGCCGGCCACTTTCTCGGCGTGCCGATGCCGATGTGGATCTTTCTCGGCGCGGCGGCGGTGCTGATCTACATCATGCACTTCACCCGCACCGGCTTCTCGATCTACATGCTCGGCTCCAACGCGCGCGCCACCGAGTACTCCGGCATCAACGTCAAGCGCGTATTGATCACCGTCTACACGCTCTCCGGGCTTCTGGCCGGGCTTGCCGGCATGGTGATGCTGGCGCGCTTCAATTCGGTACGCGTGGGCCATGGCGAAAGCTACCTGCTGATCACCGTGCTGGCCTGTTTTCTGGCCGGCGCCAACCCGTTCGGCGGCTTCGGCCGGGTGCTGCCCCTGGTGCTGGGGCTGATGAGCCTGCAGGTGATCGCCTCGGGCATGAACCTGATGGGCGCCAGCCAGCACCTGGCCACCGCCGTCTGGGGCGGGTTCCTGATCATCGTGATGGCACTGCGCATGCCGTTTCTCAAACAGTCGTGAGTAAATAAATGAGTCATCAAGAGCACGTTCTGGGCATCGACATCGGCACCGGCAGCGCCCGGGCGGGCATCTTCACGCCGGACGGCGTGATGCTGGCCGAGGCCAAGACGCCGATCGCCATGCATCGCCCCGCCGAGCACCACGTCGAGCAGAGCTCGACCAACATCTGGCGCGCGGTGTGCAGCGCCACCCGCCGGGCGAGAGAGGCCGCCGGGGTGAGTGCGGCGAGCGTGACGCGCATGTCGGTCAGCGCCACCTGCTCGCTGGTGCTGCTGGACAAGGCGTACCGGCCGCTGGCGCTCTCCCCGGGCGAGGAGCCTTGGGACATCATCGTCTGGATGGATCATCGCGCCACGGTTGAAGCCGCCGAGTGCACCGCCACGGGCGGCGCGCCGCTGGCCAACCTGGGCGGGACGATGTCGCCGGAAATGCAGATGCCCAAGCTCAAGTGGCTCAAGCGCCACCGCCCGGCGCTCTACGAGCAGATCGGCTACGCCGGGGACCTCGGCGACTGGCTGGGCTTTCACTGCACCGGCTCTTTCGAGCGCTCGGTGTGCATGCTGGCCTGCAAGTGGACCTTCGACCCGCGCCCTGGCCACGGCTGGGACCGTGACTTCCTCGCCCGCATCGACATGGCGGACGTGATCGAGCGCGCCGCACTCCCGGAAACCGCGCAGCCGGTGGGCGTGGATCTGGGTGCGCTCACCGAGGCGGCCGCCGCGGATCTCGGCCTGACCACCGGGTGTCGCTTCTCGGTGGGCATGATCGACGCCTACGCCGGCGCCCTGGGAACGCTGGGTCGCAGCCTGACCGATGCCCCCAAGCGCCGCCTGGCGGTGATCGGCGGTACCTCCACCTGCCATATCGCCGCCCAGCCCGAGCGCTGCGCGGTGCCCGGCGTGTGGGGCCCTTACCCCGGGGCGCTGGGCGACGCCTTCGTGGCCAACGAAGGCGGCCAGAGCATCACCGGCGCGCTGCTCGATCACCTGGTGGCGATGTTCGCCGCCGGCGGCGAGTTCGGCGACGACGTCCACGGCGCGCTCTCCGAGATCCTACTCGAGCGCCTGGCAAAGGGCGACCCGGCCCCGCACACCCACGTCTGCCCGG
>NZ_JAMZBD010000581.1:0-1694 GCF_024158685.1 Halomonas sp. 707D4
CCTCAAAAGCGCCGTGCCCCAGCCGCGCGAGGAAATCCTCCTCCACGCAGCCGCCGGAGAGCGAGCCGACGTGCTCGCCGCGCGCGTTGGCACACAGCCACGCCCCCGGCGCCCGGGGCGAGGAGCCGAAGGTTTCCAGCACCGTGCACAGCCAGATCGTCTCGCCCTGGTCGCACCAGGCAAGCGAGCGCTCGATGACTTTCAGATCCAGATGTTGCATGACATTACGCGTTCCTCGTTGGGCGCCGGGGTGGTCGAGCCGGGTTTCCCCTCAAGCGTAGACCAGTCGATGAGTCTTGATGCAGGTTATCGGATACGCCGGGCCGAGCCTTCCATTCGCGTCTATGCTTAACCCGTCATGACCGTGACCCGGTATCGCATCATAATTAAAGGCAATGAAAATGACCTCCACGACGACGTTCGAGAAGCATCGCGAGAGCGCTCAAACGCGCTCAAGCGTTGCCTTGACCATCAACGGCCAGCGCCACGAGCTGACGCTTGATAACCGCACGACGCTGCTCGATGCCCTGCGCGAACACCTGAACCTGACCGGCTCCAAGAAAGGCTGCGACCACGGCCAGTGCGGCGCCTGCACGGTGTTCATCGACGGCCAGCGGGTCAACGCCTGCCTGACCCTGGCCGTCATGCACCAGGACGACGAGATCACCACCATCGAAGGTGTCGGCGGCGTCGAGCACCTGGACCCGATGCAGCAGGCGTTCATCGACCACGACGCCTTCCAGTGCGGCTACTGCACGCCGGGTCAGATCTGCTCGGCGAAGGCGACCCTCGAGGAGATCCGTGCCGGCATCCCGAGCCACGTGACCGGTGATTTGACCGGTCCCATCGAGATCACCGACGAAGAGATTCGCGAGCGCATGTCCGGCAACCTGTGCCGCTGTGGCGCCTACGCCAACATTCTCGAGGCCATTCGGCAGGTCGCCAAGGAGCGCGCATGAAAGCCTTCTCGTTCGAGCGCGCAACCGATGCTGCCCAGGCGGCCAAGCGCGCCTTTGAAATGCCGGGCAGCAAGTTCATCGCCGGCGGCACCAACCTCCTGGATCTGATGAAGCACGAGATCGAGGTGCCGCCGCACCTGATCGACGTCACCCGCATCGGTCTCGACGAGATCACCGCCACCGACGACGGCGGGCTCAGGATCGGCGCGCTGGTCAGCAATACCGCCCTCGGCGCGGACGAGCGCATCCGGCGCGACTACCCGGTGCTCAGCCGGGCACTGTTCTCCGGCGCCTCGAGCCAGCTGCGCAACAAGGCCTCGACTGGCGGCAACCTTCTTCAGCGCACCCGTTGCCCCTACTTCTTCGACCCCAAGATGCCCTGCAACAAGCGCGAGCCGGGTGCGGGCTGCGCCGCCCTCGACGAGGGCGCCGACACCCGCCAGCTCGGTGTGATCGGCACCTCGGAGCACTGCATCGCCACGCACCCATCCGACATGGCGGTGGCGCTGCGCGTGCTCGACGCCGAGGTGGAGACCGTCGACCCGGAAGGGCGCACCCGCCGGCTCACCCTCGACGAGTTCTACCCGTTGCCCGACGACACCCCGGAAGTGGAGAGCGCGCTGTCGCCGGGTGAGATCATCACCGCCGTGGTGCTGCCGGCCCCGGTGGGCGGCACCCAGCGCTACTTCAAGGTGCGTGACCGCGCCTCCTACGCGTTTGCGCTGGTCTCGGTGG
>NZ_JAMZBD010000582.1:0-1688 GCF_024158685.1 Halomonas sp. 707D4
TTCTTATCGGCTCGCTCTTTTTCACCCGTTTTCTGGCGATGAGCGGCGTACCCTCGGCGTTTTCAGAGCTGATTCTGGGAGTGAGCACCGAGACCTGGTGGATCATTCTGGCGGTAGCGCTGATCTACTTGATCCTTGGCATGTTCATCGACTCGATCGGTCTGCTGCTTTTGACCCTGCCGCTGATTCTTCCGCTGGTGGAAGGCGCGGATCTCAATCTGGTCTGGTTTGGCATCATCGTGGTCAAGCTTTTGGAAGTCGGGCTGGTGACGCCACCTATCGGCCTCAACGTGTACGTGATCAAGGGCTCGCTGGGTAATAGCGTCCGCCTGAGCGAGGTCTTCAAGGGGGTGAGCTGGTTCATTGTGATGGACATCGTTGCGCTGCTGCTCATCGTGTTGATTCCCGCGCTTTCACTTTATCTTCCGCAGAAAATGTTTTGACGCCTTCATTTCAAGGAGCACCCATGTCCACTATTCGTTTCATCAACGCGAACGTCGTCGACTCGCGCAGCGGTCAGGTACTGGCCAACCACGAAGTGCGCATCAAGGAAGGGCGTATCGACGCGGTCAGTGCATCCCCGCTCGAGGGTAGCGACGACCAGGTGATCGACGTCAAGGGGCACTACCTGATGCCCGGGCTCGTGGATTCCCACGTTCACGTCACTGCCATTACACCCAACTTCGCGCTGTTGGGAACGCTGTCGCCGTTCTATGTCGGCGCCAAGTCATCGGAACTTCTCGAAGCCATGCTGATGCGTGGTTTTACCACCGTGCGCGACGCTGGTGGGGCGGACTATGGTTTGGCCAAAGCAGTAGACGAAGGCGCGCTTCTTGGCCCTCGGATCATGTACGCCGGTCGCGCACTCTCTCAGACTGGCGGCCATGGTGACATGCGCGGGCCGGGTCAACAGACGTTCGAAGGCTGCTTTTGCTGCGCCGGCCTTGGCCGCGTATGCGATGGCGTGAGCGAGGTGCGCCAGGCAGCGCGCGATGAGATCCGTAAGGGGGCCACACAGATCAAGATCATGGCATCGGGGGGCGTTGCTTCACCCACTGACCGCATCGACAGTACCCAGTTCTCGCTGGAAGAGATCGACGCCATCGTCGAGGAAGCCACCGCGGCTAATATTCACACCATGGCCCATGCCTATACCGCGCGTGCCATCAATCGGCTGATCCCGCGCGGCGTGAAAACCATCGAGCACGGCAACTTGATGGATGAAGAGAGCTGCCGTCTGTTTCTCGAGCACGACGCCTATCTGACGCCGACGCTGAGCACCTACGACGCGCTGGCGCGTGAAGGGGTCGAGGCGGGCATGGCCGAAGAGCTTCAGCGCAAGGTGTTCGAAGTACTCGAGGCCGGCGGCAAGGCGCTTGAAATGGCTCAGCAGCACGGGGTGAAGATGCTTTACGGTTCTGACCTGCTTGGGCGCATGCAGGTCCATCAGCTCAATGAGTTCAATCTGCGCAAAGACGTGGTGCCCGCCGACGAGCTGATCCGCGCCGCGACCAGCCACGCGGCGGATGCCTACGGCTGTGTAGGCGATTTCGGCGAGATCATTCCCGGTGCCCGCGGCGATGTCATCATTCTCAAGGACAACCCGCTGGACGACATCACCGTGCTCACCCAGCCCGACGAGCAACTGATGCTGATCATGAAAGGGGGCGTGGCGTACAAGAACACGT
>NZ_JAMZBD010000583.1:0-1684 GCF_024158685.1 Halomonas sp. 707D4
GACCAGCGCGACGGTGGCCGAGCCCTGAGCCAGGCGTATGATGACCGCCACCAGGTAGGCCGCGACGATCACCGGCAGGCCCAGATCGCCCAGCGAGTCCGACAGTGCGTCACCGATGCCCGAGGCGCGCAGTACGCCGCCGAACATGCCACCGGCACCGGTGATCAACACCACCGAGCAGATCGGCGCCAGCGCCGAGTCCAGCACCTTCTCAAGCGCGCTGCCCTCGACGCCGCGGCGCCGACCCAGCACCAGCATGGCGACCAGCGTCGAGATCAGAAGCGCCACCGGGGTGCTGCCGATCGCGCGCATCAGCTGGAACCAGCCCCGGCTTTCGTCCACTGTGCCCAGCGAGCGCAGGAAGTCCAGGCCGGTGTTCATGAAGATCAGTAAAAGCGGCAGCAGCAGAATGAAGATGACCGTGCCCACGCTTGGCGGATGAGAAACTTCCTCTTCTTGCAACTCACCGAAAAGCGCCTTGCTCAGGGTGAACGGGTGGCGCCTGGCGACGAACTTGCCCCACATGTAGCCCGAGATCCACCACATCGGAAAGGCCAGCACGACGCCGGTGAGCATCAGAAGCCCCAGGTTGGCCTCGTAGAATTCCGAAGCTGTAACCGGGCCGGGGTGCGGCGGCAAAAACACGTGCATGACCGAAAACGCGGCGGCGGCGGGCATGGCGTAGAGAAGAATCGGCCCCCCCAGACGGCGGGCCACGGCAAAGATGATCGGCAGCATGACGATCAGGCCGGCATCGAAGAAGATCGGAAAGCCCATCAGCAGCGAGGCCACACCGAGGGCGAAGGGCGCACGTTTCTCGCCGAACAGCGCGATCATGCGATCCGCCAGCACCCGGGCACCGCCGGAGTACTCGACCAGCTTGCCGAGCATGGCACCCAGCCCGACCAGCAGCGCCACAGCACCCAGCGTTCCCCCGAAACTCTGCACCAGCGTCGGCACGATGGCATCGAAAGGGATACGGGTGGCGAGGGCGGTCAACAGGCTGACCACGATCAAGGCGAGAAAGGCGTGCACCTTGAAGCGGATGATCATTACCAGCAGCAGCAATACGGCTGCGGCGGCAATGCCCAGCAAGGGGCCTGCCGACATCGTTTGCGTCCATCCGTCCATTTGCAGGCTCCAGAGGCAGTAAGGGGAATCGAAAGAGCGATGTTATCGGTAACATCGCCGATGGCGCATGGTAGATCAAGGGGCCGCTTTTTAGACACTCGACCTTCGTTTAAGACGATGTAGTCGTGTTACCGGAATCAAGACGATAGATGCTTTACCGACACCCTAGACGTTAGTCGCATGGCGGTCGGTTTGCTTTGACAGTGTCAGGATGGCTGGTTAGCCTTTTCAGCACTTTGTTACCGGTAACACGCAAGGTGTTGCCTATGGTTCATTCTTGATGCTAGTAGAAAGTGCTAGTAGATAATGCTTGTAGATCGCGTGGGAGACCAAACGCATGACGGCCACTTCTTATCGGGTTCTGGTCATGGGCGTATCCGGATGTGGGAAGTCCTTGATAGGGCAGCAGGTAGCGACCGAACTCGGCGCCGACTTCATCGATGGCGACGACTATCACCCGCCGGCCAACGTGGCTAAAATGGCCAGCGGTACGCCGCTCGACGACAGTGACCGCCAAGGTTGGCTGACCACGCTCGGCGGCTTTTTCGCCGAT
>NZ_JAMZBD010000584.1:0-1674 GCF_024158685.1 Halomonas sp. 707D4
GCACCCTGACCCTGCCCGGCCCGCGCCCGGTGGAGCGCGCCGTGGCCGAGCACCTGGCGACCCCGGACGCCCCGGTCCACTACGTCGAGAACACCCTGCTGACCGGCCTCTTCGGCCTGCTGCTGTGGCCGGCGATCTTCGAGCCGCTCCCCGGCGCGTTTTTCCACCCCTTCCACAGCGCCCCGGCGGATCTCTACCGGGAAGACTTCGCCGAGCGCCGCCGGGGGATCATCGACGCCTGCCTCGCCCGGCTCGACGACGGCAGCTACCGCCAGGCGATGCGCGACACCTTCGCCGCCAAGCAGGGCGTGGCCGCGCAGTTCATCCACTGGCCGGCGCTTGGCCCGGCGCTGCTCGACACCGCCCTTCACTGCCTGCCCGCCGCCCACCTGCGCGCCGTGTTCACCCGACTGCTGGCGGACCTGAAGCACAACCGGGCGGGGTTTCCCGATTTGATCCAGTTCTTCCCCGAGGCCGACGCCAGCGCGCGCTATCGTCTGATCGAAGTGAAAGGCCCGGGCGATCGGCTGCAGGACAACCAGCGCCGCTGGCTCGACCATTTCGCTCGCCACGAAATCCCCGTCGAAGTGTGCCACGTGCGCTGGCAGCCGGCGCCGTGAGCGAGTACCGGGTCGCGGTCAGAGCACTTTGCGAGTTCACCGCCCGCCGGGGCGATCTCGACTACCGCTTCACCCCGGCGCCCAGCGCCCAGGAGGGCATCGCCGGGCATGCGCTGGTGGCGAGCCGCCGGGGCGAGGGCTATCTCGCCGAGTTTTCGCTTTCCGCCCCCTTCGAGGGCCTGAATGTCACTGGCCGGGCGGACGGCTATGACCCCGCCGCTAACTGTCTCGAGGAAGTAAAGACCCACCGCGGCGATCTTTCGCGCATGGCAGAGAACCAGCGCGCGCTGCACTGGGCCCAGGTGAAGGTGTACGGGGCGCTCTTGTGCGCCGAGCGCGCGCTTCCCCGGGTCACGCTTTCGCTGGTCTACTTCGAGATCGCTAGCCAGAAGGAGACCCGCCTGAGCGAGACCTTCGAGGCTTTTGAGCTCCAGGGGTTCTTCCATGAACAGTGCCGGCGCTTTCTCGCCTGGGCGTGCCAGGAAGCCGCCCACCGCAAGGCGCGCGACGCCGCACTCGAGACGCTCACCTTTCCTCACGCGAGCTTTCGCCCCGGCCAGCGCGAGCTCGCCGAGGACGTGTTTCGCGCGGCAAGCACCGAGCGCTGCCTGCTCGCCCAGGCGCCTACCGGCATCGGCAAGACGCTCGCCACGCTCTACCCGACGCTGCGCGCCGCCGCGCGCAAGCGCCTCGACGTGGTGGCGTTTCTGACCATGAAGACCCCGGGGCGGCGGCTGGCGCTCGAGGCGCTGGAAACGCTCACAGAGGGCGAGACGCCGCTGCGCGTGGTCGAGCTGGTGGCGCGCGCAAAGGCCTGCGAGTACCCGGACCGCGCCTGCCACGGCGAGGCCTGCCCGCTGGCGGCGGGCTTTTACGATCGCCTGCCAAAGGCGCGCGCGGCCTGCGTGGCGCGCGGCTTTCTCGACCGCGCCGGACTGCGCGAAGTGGCGCTGGAACACGGCGTCTGCCCCTATTATCTTGGCCAGGAGATGGCGCGCTGGGCGGACGTGGTGGTGGGGGATGTGAATCACTGGTTCGACGCCCACGCGCTGCT
>NZ_JAMZBD010000585.1:0-1673 GCF_024158685.1 Halomonas sp. 707D4
ATCGACGGGCAGACGCTCTTTCACGAGCAGATCTGGCTCGACACCCGCCGCTTCGCGCCGCTTCTCACCGTCGACCCCGCCGACTTCGGCAACCTGCTCTACCCGTTCTACGAACAGCGGTGCGGGCAGCTGATCGGGGCGGCCGAGGAGACCCTGTCGGTGGCGACCGCCAGCCAGGCGATCGCCGAGCGGCTCTCCATCGACCCGGGCCGGCCGGTGATCGTGATCGAGCGCATCGCCAAGGGCTACGACGCCACGCCGCTGGAGTTTCGCCGCTCCACCGGCGACGCCGGGCCGTTTCGCTACCGGGTCGATATCACCTGAACCTCGCTTTCTGGCCCACAAAAAAAACCCGCGACCAGGTCGCGGGTTTTGTGTTTCAAGAGCTTTTTTTCAAGAGCTTGCGTTTCAGGCGCAGGCCGTCAGTCGATCAGCGGCAGCAGGGTATTGAGGCTTTCGCGTGCATCGCCGTAGAACATGCGGCTGTTCTCCTTGTAGAACAGCGGGTTCTCGATGCCGGAGTAGCCGGTGCCCTGGCCGCGCTTGGAGATGAACACCTGCTTGGCCTCCCACACCTTCAGCACCGGCATGCCGGCGATCGGGCTTGCGGGGTCTTCTTGGGCCGCCGGGTTGACGATGTCGTTGGAGCCGATGACGATCACCACGTCCGTCGAGGCGAAGTCGTCGTTGATCTCGTCCATCTCCAGCACGATGTCGTAGGGCACCTTGGCCTCCGCAAGCAGCACGTTCATGTGCCCCGGCAGGCGTCCGGCGACCGGGTGGATGCCGAAGCGCACCTGCTTGCCGGCGGCGCGCAGCTTGCGCACCAGATCGCTCACCGCGCTCTGCGCCTGGGCCACCGCCATGCCGTAGCCCGGCACGATGATGACGCTGTCGGCATCGTTCAAGGCGCTCGCCACGCCACCTGCGTCGATCGCCACCTGCTCGCCCTCGATCTCGGCGGCCGGCCCCTGGCTTGTCCCGAAGCCGCCCAGAATCACGCTGACGAAGTTGCGGTTCATCGCCTTGCACATGATGTAGGAGAGGATCGCGCCGGAGGAGCCGACCAGTGCGCCGGTGACGATCAACAGGTCGTTTCCGAGCGTGAAGCCGATCGCCGCCGCCGCCCAGCCGGAGTAGCTGTTGAGCATCGACACCACCACCGGCATGTCGGCGCCGCCGATGCCCATGATCAGGTGGTAGCCGATGAAAAACGCAAGTAGCGCCAGCAGGATCAGCGTCCAGAAGCCGGCGCCGTTCAGGTACATCACGGCCAGCACCAGGGAGAGCACCGCGGCACCGGCGTTGAGCAGGTGCCCGCCGGGAAGCTGGCGCGGCTTGCCGTCGACCTTGCCGGCGAGCTTGCCAAAGGCGATCACCGAGCCTGTGAAGGTCACCGCCCCGATGAAGATGCCCAGCACCACCTCGATCTGCAGAAACGTCAGCTCGTCCGGCGCCTTGGTCGCCACCAGCGCGGCGAAGGCCGAGAACTCCTGCATCACGCCATCGGCGGCGCGGGCCGCCAGCACCCGGCGGCGCTCGAGGTCCGCGCTCCAGGCGACGAACACCGCCGCCAGGCCGACGAAGCTGTGCAGTGCCGCCACCAGCTGGGGCATCTCGGTCATCTCGACCTTGCGCGCCAGGTACGTGCCGATACCGGCGCCGATCAGCAC
>NZ_JAMZBD010000586.1:0-1673 GCF_024158685.1 Halomonas sp. 707D4
CCTTGCGCTCGGTGCGCGCCAGGGCGTACTCCTCGAGGCTTTGCGGGTGCAGGAAGACGGGGAAATCACGGCCCACGGGCTTGAAGCCGCGCCGCGCCATCTCGTCCGCGGTGGTGCCGACCACCACCCAGTCGTTGTCGAACACCGGCCAGCCGAGCAGTTCGTCGCGCACCGCCCCGCCCACCCGGTAGACTTCGAGGCCGTCGAGCACAGTGTCGCCTCCGGCCATGTCAGCCTCCCGCCTGGCGGCTCGGCACCGAGGTGCGCTCGCCGGTCTCGAGGTTCATCGCGGTAAGCTCACCGCCCCACACGCAGCCGGTGTCCAGGGCGTGGACATCGATGCGCGCCCCCGGGGTCTTGCCCTCGAGCGCCGCCCAGTGGCCGAAGAGCAGGCGCAGCGTATCGCCGCGCGGGTACTGGAACCAGGGGTGAAAGCCTGGCGGGGCGCTGTCGAGGCCCTCCTTGGCGGCGAAATCGAGGGTCTCGTCGGCGCGGATGAAGCGCATGCGGGCGAAGACGTTGACCAGCGCGCGCAGCCGATCCATGCCGTCGAGGTCGGCATGAAAGCGCGCCGGCTCGTCGCCGTAGAGCGCTTCCAGGAACCGACCGGCGTGCTCGCCGCCCAGGGCCGTCTGTACCTCGTCGCTGTAGCCAAGCGCCGCCTCCCGGCTCCAGCCAGGAAGCACGCCGGCATGGGCCATCAGCGTATTGCCCTCGGCGACGGCCAGCGGCTGCGCCTGCAGCCAGTCGAGCAGCGCCTCGCGCTCCGGGGCGTCCAGAATGCCCTCCAGGGTATCGCGGCGCTTGAGGCGGCCGCCGCCGCGGGCGACCACCAGGAGGTGAAAGTCGTGGTTGCCCAGCACGCAGCGCGCCGCGCTTCCCAGGGCTTTAACCTCCCGAAGGCACTCGAGCGAGCCCGGGCCGCGGTTGATCAGGTCGCCGACCAGCCAGAGCGTGTCCCGGGCCGGGCTGAAGTCGAGCGCCTCGAGCAGCTCGACGAACTCCGCGTGACAGCCGTGCAGGTCGCCGATGGCGTATGTGGTCATGTCAGCACCTATCGATCGTAAAAAAATGAGTGGATAAAAGCGCTTTCGCTGGCGCCAGGGCGGCCAGTTTGGGTAAAAAGGAGAAGCGGGCACGATAGCGGCGCAAGCGAACCTGCACGACGAACTCCTACAACGAACGAAGCGGGCCTCATGTTACCCATCCACGACTCGAAAACCCAACCGATACTCGCCCCCACCGCCCGGGATCCGGCGCGCCGAAGCGTGTTGAAGGCACTTGCGCTGGGCGCCTGCGCCGCGCTGGTGCCGATGCCCGCCGCCCTGGCGAGCAGCGGGCCGGCACCACGCCTGAGCGGCGGCTGGCTGTTGCGCGAAAGCGATCTTGCCGGCGGGCGGCGCTGATGTACCTGCCCTTCGATGCGCTGGACGAGGCAACGCCGTTCGACTGCTGCGTGATCGGCGCCGGGGCGGCGGGGATCACCGTCGCCATGACGCTCGCCCAGCAGGGTCACCGGGTGCTGCTCTGCGAAGGCGGCGAGGCCTCCTTCAGCGAGCGCTCCCAGGCGCTCTATCGCGGCGAGAACGTCGGCGATACCTACCTGCCGCTGGAGAGCGCCCGGCTTCGCTACCTGGGCGGGTCGACCAATCACTGGGGCGGCGTGTGCCGGC
>NZ_JAMZBD010000587.1:0-1669 GCF_024158685.1 Halomonas sp. 707D4
CGAAAGCCTGGGGGCGCTCACGGTGGTCGAGACCGACAGCCAGGCGGCGCGCTTCGAAGGCCCGGAAGGCCCGGGACGCATCCGCGCCTCCCACGTGCTCACGCGGCGCTCGCTGCGCTTTCTGGCGAGCCTGCACGCGCTTCACCAGCTCCTTCACGACCACGCCGAGCGTCTCGACCCTGAGAGCCTCGCCATCGCCCGCGAGATGGCCGCCCGCTTTCGCGACGCCGAGCAGGTCGCGGGCGTACCCGAGGCGCGGCGCCACCTGCAGGCGCTGCGCGCCTCACTTCACGAGCGCGACACCGAAAGTGATGCGCTTTCACCGCTGGACCGGCGCCTGCGCCTGGGGCTGCGCGAGGTGCTCGGCCATGCCCTGGTGATGCTCGACGCCAGGGAAGCGATCGCCGCCCCGGGTACCTACCGGCTGCGCGCCGGGCCGCTGGCCTGGCACCGCGACCACCTGGCCGCCGGCATCAACGCGCTGCGCTCGGCGCTGGTGTTCGCGGCCCTTGCGCTGTTCTGGATCGTCACCGCTTGGCAGAGCGCCATGGTGGCGATGATGCTGGGCACGCTGTTCTCGGCGTTCTTCGCCAGCCGCGACAACCCGGTCGCGGTGACGCTGATGTTCTACAAGGGGATGCTGGCGGCGATTCCCAGCGCCTTCGTGTTCGGCCACGTGCTGCTCTCCCAGGTCCACGACTTTGCGCTGCTGGCGGTGGTGTTCGGCACGCCGCTGTTTCTGGGCCTGCTCGGGGCCTCGAACCCGGCCACCATGGGGTACTGCCTGGCCTTCACCATCTTCAACATTCTGCTCACCATGCCCGGCAACGACATGGATTTCTCGTTCGACAGCTTCGCCAACCGCGTGGTGGCCGTGTTGATCGGCCTGACCACGGTGGTCACGGCGTTTCGCCTGCTACCGGGGCTCGGCACCCGGCTGCGCCGCCGGCGCCTGATCCACGCCATCTCCCGCGACATCCACCGCCTGCGCCGGCGCTCGATCACCCAGAGCGAGGCCCGTTTCAGCGGCCGCATGGCGGACCGGCTCCTGCAGCTCGCCCAGCACGACGATCAGCTGGCCGAGCAGCAGCGCCACCTGTTCATTCTGGGGCTGACCGGGCTCGACGTGGGCAGCGCCATCCTGCGCCTGCGCCATCAGCTCGACGCCAACCCGCATCCGGACGTCCAGCGCGCCCATCAGGCGCTTGCCCGGGCGCTGGCCCAGGCCTTCGAGCAGAGTGCCCGCGGTCACGCGCCGCACGGGGTGATCGAGGCCGGCAACCGACTCGACGAGGCGCTGCAGGCACACGACCGCATTCCGCCAAGGCGCCGCGAACTGCTGCAGGGGCTGGTCGAGCGGCTTTCGCTTTCGCTCGAGCGACTTGCCGACACCATGGCCAACCAGAGTCCGCGGGCGGCGGCCAACGAGCCCACACCCGCTGCAGCAGCGGGGCAATGAACGGCGAACTTTTCGCCAAGGAGTCTATCGAATGCTCCAGGGCTAAAAACGATTAGACACCATGGCCCACCCATAAAAACCAAGACCGCGCTTTCGGCACGCCGCTGGGGCCGTCGTCAGGGAGAGAGACCATGCTGATCAAGATCGCCAAACCCAGCGACCTGCGTGAATCCGACGTGACGCCGGAGTCTGTTTATCTTAGCCGCCGCC
>NZ_JAMZBD010000588.1:0-1667 GCF_024158685.1 Halomonas sp. 707D4
GCCCCGCGGTGCTCGGCGATCTGCTGGCAAGCCCCTGGCGCACCGGCGCCGACACCCGCGAGCGCCTGGAGCTTATGGCCGAGGCGTTGGTCGAGAAGTTCGCGCTGGGCGATGGCGATCTCGAGGCGCTTGCCCACGACTACCCGGCCACCGCCGGGCAGCTTCATTTCGCCCGCAGGCTTTGGGCGACGCTCACTCGCGGCGTCGAGATGGAGCTTGGCTCGCTGCTCGAGGGCCTTGCCGGGCGCTTCGTGCCGGCGGGGCCGAGCGGGGCACCGAGCCGCGGGCGCCTCGACACACTGCCCACCGGGCGCAACTTTTACAGCGTCGACAACCGTGCGATTCCCTCGCCGGCAGCCTGGCGGCTGGGAGAAAAATCCGCCCAGGCGTTCGTCGAGCGCTACCTGCAGGACCACGGCGACTTTCCGCGAAGGCTCGGGCTTTCGATCTGGGGCACCGCCACCATGCGCACCGGCGGCGACGACATCGCCCAGGCCCTTGCGCTGATGGGCGTGCGCCCGCAGTGGTCGCTGGGCTCCCAGCGGGTGGTCGATTTCGAGGTGATTCCCGCCATGCTGCTGGGCCGGCCCCGGGTCGACGTCACGCTGCGCGTCTCCGGCTTTTTCCGCGACGCCTTTCCCAACGTGATTCGCCTGTTCGACGCCGCCGTCGAGGCGGTGGCCGAGTACCAGGAGCCCGGCGATAGCAACACCATCCGCCAGGCGGTGCTGGCGCGTGCCCATGAGCTCGAAGCCGAGGGCCTGGATTCAGAAACGGCCCGCGAGCAGGCGCGCTACCGCATTTTCGGCAGCAAACCCGGCGAGTACGGCGCGGGGCTGGGCCGGCTGATCGAAAACCGCGCCTGGGAGAGCGCGGATGAGCTGGCCGAGGCGTACCTCGCTGCCGGCGCCTACGCCTACGGGCAGTTCGAACACTCGGGCAGCCCCGCCCGCGGCGCTTTTGAACATCAGATCGAAGGGCTCCAGGCGGTGCTGCACAACCAGGACAACCGCGAGCACGACATTCTCGACTCCAACACCTACTACGCCTTCCAGGGCGGCATGGCGAACGCCACGCGCGCACTAAGTGGCAAGGCGCCAACGATCTTTCACGCCGACCACGCCAACCCGGCCGCGCCCAGGGTGCGCACGCTGAAGGAGGAGCTTGCGAAGGTGATCCGCGCGCGCGTTCTGAACCCCAAGTGGATCGAGGCGATGCGCCAGCACGGCTACAAGGGCGCCTTCGAGATGGCGGCCACGATCGATTACCTGTTCGCCTATGACGCCACGACGGATCTCGTTGCGGATCACCAGTACGCCCAGGTGAGCCAGGCGCTGGTGCTGGACGAGGCGAACCAGGCGTTTCTGCGCGAGCACAACCCGGCGGCCCTCGAGGAGATGGCCGAGCGCCTGTGCGAGGCCGCCCAGCGCGGCCTGTGGCAACACCCGGGCGAGGAGGGCGAGGCGCTCGAGGATCTACTGCTGGCGCTGGACGATGCCCGCGAACGGGGCGGCCCGTGAGCGCGCCGTTCGAGGTAAAAGGCTGGTGCCCCGGCGCCTGGCGGCCCATGGCCACCGGCGACGGCTGGCTGGTGCGCGTAAGGCCGCCCTTGGGCGAGCTGACCCGCGCCCAGGCGCTGGCACTTGCTGAGGCCGCTGAGCGCTTCG
>NZ_JAMZBD010000589.1:0-1658 GCF_024158685.1 Halomonas sp. 707D4
CCAGTGCCTTGAGCATCGGCCAGCCGCCCACCAACCGGCTGCCCATCGACGTCACCGTCGAGCCCTCCGCCCGCCATCAGTTCGAGACCGGTATCGGCTACGCCACCGACGTGGGCCCGCGCCTGCGCTTTGGCTGGCAGCAGCCCTGGATCAACAGCCTCGGCCATAGCCTCAACCACGACCTCTACGTCTCGGCGCCGGAACAGCGCTTCACCGGGGTCTATAACATCCCGCTGGACGACCCGCTGCGCGACAGCTATCGACTCCAGTACGGTATCCGTAACCTCGACGACAGCGACACCCGCTCCCTCGAGGGCACCGTCGAGATCGCCCGGCGCTGGCAGTTCGACAACGATTGGGTGCAGACGCTCTACTTCAGAACCACCTACGAGGACTTCACCCAGGGCGGGCTCTCGGACCAGGTATGGCTCTTCTACCCGGGCATCCAGTGGTCGCGCACCCGCGCCGAACCCCAACGCTTTCCGCTGTGGGGCGACCGTCAGCAGCTGTCGCTCGAGTACTCGGACACGGTGTGGGGGTCGGACGCCCGCTTTGCCCGCATGACCGGTGATACCGAGTGGATTCGCACGCTGGGCGCGAACAACCGCTTCGTCGGGCGTATCAGCATCGGCGCCATCGAAACCGACGACTTCGACAAGATTCCGCCGTCGCTGCGCTTTTTCGCCGGTGGCGATCGCAGCGTGCGCGGCTACTCCTACGAGAGCCTGTCGCCGCGCAACGACGACGGGCGCCTGCGCGGTGGCCAGCAGATGCTGACCTCGACGCTCGAGTACCAGCGCCGGGTACGCGGCGACTGGTGGGGCGCCGCCTTTGTCGATACCGGCGATGCCTTCGATGACTGGGGCCCGGAAGACCTGAAGACCGGCGCCGGCCTCGGCGTGCGCTGGATCTCGCCGGTAGGACCCATTCGCTTCGACGTGGCGCACCCCTTCGACGACGATGACAACGACTACCGTCTGCATTTTTCCATCGGCCCCGAGTTCTAGGAGAGCCTCTTGAACGACGTTGCAACCCAGTCACCGCGCGCGCGCAAGCGGCTCTCCTCCAAACGGCGTACCTGGCTCGGCGTATGGAGCGTGATACGGCTGTTGATCCTGATTCCACTGTGGCTGTTCGGGCTCATCGCGCTCGTGCTGGGCGTCGCGCTTTCGCCCTGGGGCACGGCGCAGCTCTTCTCCCAGGCGGAAAAGCGCGGCTATCTGAACTACGAGGCCCAGTCCGGGGGGCTGCTTGAAGCGTTCACCCTGCAGGGCTTTCGCCTGGAACTGGGCGGCACGCGAATCGTCATCGATGATCTGGAGCTTCGCTGGGCGCAGGACTGCCTGCTGTCGGGAAGACTTTGCCTCGACACGCTGCGCGTCGACGGGGCGGACATTCGCCTGGCCCCCGGCGCCGATGAAGAGCCTCCCCAGGAAGAGACGTCACCGCTGCGCATCACCTTCCCGTTTGCGCTCGAAGTGCGCGAACTCGTTCTGAACGGGGTCGCCCTGCGCCTGGGCAACGGCACGCTGATCGAATGGACAGAGCTTGCCACGGCGGCGACCGCCGAAGGTCAGCACGTCGCGCTTGCGCCGAGCCGTATCGAGAATCCCCGCGTCTACCTGCCGCCCTCGGCGGGCGTGCGCTTGACCGAGGGC
>NZ_JAMZBD010000590.1:0-1654 GCF_024158685.1 Halomonas sp. 707D4
CCCATTCGCCGAGCGCCTCTAGCGCCTGCTGCGTGTAGATACCCGCCGGCACGTGATCCGGATCGCCCACCGACAAGCGGTCGTCCTCGCCCATCAGGCTTGCGATGGGTTCGCCGTCACCCGGGGTGAAGCGCGCCGGCAGCGAATCGCTGGCGCTGATCAGCGCCAACCGATTTCGCAGCAGGTCGCGGCGCGATTGTACGTTAACGCCTTCGTCTTCCAGCCAGTCCATCCAGTCGACGTTGGCGGAGACGAACAGCTGTGCGGGGCTGCCGCTGGCGATCTGGCGTGCCAGGGTCGAAGAGGAGGCGTAGACGGGAACGATCTCGATATCGTGCTCGGTCTCGAACACCTCGATGGCCTCGTTCAAGGCATCGGTCAGCGAGACTGCGGCGGCCACCTGCACGCGGTCGGCGGCCAGGGCCGCAGGGCTGAGCGCGAGACAGAGCGCGGCGGCCAGGGGGCGAAAAGGGAATCGGTTCATCGCTCGAATCTCGCTATTTCCAATTGGACATAGCGGAGAGTAGCCGCAATGGGCCAGTGGTTCAAGCGCGGTCGTCGAGCAGGGCCAGCAGCGCCCGGGCGTCGCTCGAGTGCTCTGGCGCAAGCTGACGCTCCAGGGCGCGGTAGTGCGCCAGTACCGTCTGGCCAAGCTCGGTGAGTCGAGCGCCGCCGCGGTCGCTGCCGCCGGACTGGGTGGCCACCAGCGGCGTGGGAAAGTGGCTGTTCATCGTATCGATGAGCTGCCAGGCCTTCTTGTAGCTCATGTTAAGCGTCCGCCCCGCCGCGGAGATGGAGCCGGTGCCCTCGATGGCTTCCAGAAGGTCGGCCTTGCCCGGGCCGATGACCACATCGCGCGCCATCGCCAGGCGTAGCTGAAAGGTAGGAGCAGTGTGATGGGTTCGCGTCACGGCGGGCCTTTCGTGCTGTAGGGGTTGAAACGCCATGGTAGCAGCTTATCGAACTCGGCAGGGGCGTCGCGCTTTTCAAGCGCCTGGCGCTGTCGAACGCCTGATCGTTCAAGCCGTTCTATCGTTTGATCGGAGTTTGGCTCAGAACCCTTTCCTCGTCGCACTCTCTAACCTGGGCTTATCGCTTTCATTCGCGCCGAAAGGCGCAACGACCAGGGGAAGACAATGAAACATCGCGCATCGACACTCAAGGCCCTGCTGCTGGTTTCGACCGGCGCCCTGCCGCTGATGGCCTCGGCGGACGATGCCTTGTGCGAGCAGAAGGCGGCCGAGGTGAGCGCCCAGCTGGAGCATGCGCAGGCTCAGGGCAACGCGCACCGCGTCGAAGGACTCGAGCGTGCGCTTGCCGCCATCGAGCAAGGCTGCAGCAATGAAAGCGTGCTGGAAGACGCCCGAGAAGACGTGAGAGAAAGCCTTGCGGAGGTTCACACCCGCCAGGCCGAGTTCGAGCAGGCGATGCAAAGCGGCGATGAGAGCGGCGCGCGAAAGCGCCGCTTGAAACTCGAGGAGGCCACCCTCGAACTCGAGGAGGATACCGAGGCGCTGAACGCGCTGATCCGTCAGGTCGAGCCCTGACCAGGCGGCGCGCCGGCAAGCGTGGGGTAGCCGCTTCTCAGCCGGTCACCTCCTCGGGTAGAAAGACCCGGCCCTGGCGCGGGCGAAGCCACGCCCGCCCGCCCTGC
>NZ_JAMZBD010000591.1:0-1645 GCF_024158685.1 Halomonas sp. 707D4
GGCTCGTTCGGCAGCTGCGTTTCGGGAAGCGCGATGGCGCTCTCGGCGCTGTCTGCCGGGGCGGGCGTCGGCATCGGCGGCGGCGTAGCGGCAGTGGGCGGCGGCGCCTGCGTCGGGGCCGGGGGTTCTGGCTCCGGCGCGACCTCCACCGCTTCGACCATGCTCATGGTCATGGTCATTTCCGGCTCATCGAGGGGCTGCTCGGGCGGCGTGACCAGCAGCGCCAGACACCAGAAGAGCCCAATGGCGAGCACCGCACCAGCGAGCAGCGAAAGCAGGCGTCGTATCATTGCGCGCCCCGGCTCGCAGCCACCGCGACCTGGTCGACGCCGGCCTGCTGAAGACGATCCATCACCTCGACCAGCAGCCCCGTGGTGGCGTCGCGATCGGCCTGGATGACCACCGAGCCGTCGCTGCTGAGCAGCCCGGCGACCGTCTGGCCGACGCGGTGGACGTCCACCGGGCTGCCATCGACCCAGACTGCGCCTTCCGGCGTGATGGCCACCAGCACCTGGACGTCCGGGCGCGAACTGGCCGCGCTCGACTCGGGGCGGTCGATCTCGATGCCGCTTTCGTTGATGAAGCTGGTGGTGACGATAAAGAAGATCAGCATGATGAAGACGACGTCGAGCATCGGCGTCAGGTTGACTTCGTTGCTCTCTTCGGCTGCATCGATCGAGCGACGTCTACGCATCGTTCTCCTCCAAGGCGCGCGCCAGGCGGTCGTGAAGACGCTGGTCTTCGCGACGAATCACGTGCTCCAGGCGACTAATGAATAAGAGTCCCACCACGGCGATGGCCATTCCCGTCAGGGTCGGCAGGGTCGCGCGGGCCACGCCGTCGGCCATGGCGCGGGCCTGGTGGGTATCGCTGTAGGTCAGGCTGTCGAACACCGTGATCATGCCGGTCACCGTACCCAGAAGCCCCAGCAGCGGACATAGCGCCACGAGCAGCTTCAGCCAGGGCAACGGGCGCCGGAGCTGGCCCACCAGGCGATCGCTCCACACCTGGCGAAGGGTACGCGCGCTCCAGCTGCGGTGATCCTGGCGCCCGGCCCAGCGCTTGATCAAACGCCGCCGGGCGATGCGCCAGGTCACCCGGTAGTACCACCAGCGCTCGATCGCCATGGCGAACACCGCCACGGCCACGACCGCCAGCACCACCAGGACCGCGCCGCCGGCATCGATCAACCGCTCCACGGGGGCGAGCCAAAGGGGAAGCGTGACCATCTAGATCGCCGTCCCGGCGCGAGCGTTCGACTGCGCCTCGAGATGATCCGCAAGCGTGGCGCTGGCCTCGCCTTCGATCACCTGGGTCAGGTAGCGGCTGCGGCTGGCAAGCGCCGTCTGGGCGAACAGCAGCGGCACGGCGGTGACCAGCCCAAGCACCGTGGTGACCAGCGCCTGGCTGATGCCGCCGGCCATCAGCTGCGGGTCGCCGGTACCGAACACGGTGATCGCCTGGAAGGTGACGATCATGCCGGTCACGGTGCCCAGAAGCCCGAGCAGCGGCGCAATGGCGGCCAGCAGCTTGACCATGGGCTGGCCCCGCTCGATACGCGGAAGCTCTGCCAGTACCGCCTCGTCCAGGCGCGCCTCGAGTGCTTCCGGCGTCTGGTGCTTGTCCATGTCCTGGAAGCGATGCA
>NZ_JAMZBD010000592.1:0-1633 GCF_024158685.1 Halomonas sp. 707D4
CTCTTGCGCGGCGACGTGGTGCTGCGCCGAGGCGACAGCGAGCTGCAGGCCGAGCAGGTGTTCCTGCCGGGCAGCCGCGAGCAGGTCGATGCCGAGGGCAACCTGGTGCTGCGCAACGGCCAGGCGCTGGTGCGCGGTGACCAGGCGATGCTGCGCCTGAACGAGGACAGGGCCACCGTCGACAACAGCCACTACGTGCTCTACGAGTCGCACCTGCGTGGTCAGGCCGCGCAGCTCGAGCAGACCAGCGAGAACCAGTACCGTCTTCACAGCGCGAGCTTCACCACCTGCGATCCGGGCGAAAACACCTGGGAGCTGGTGAGCAGCGACATTCGCCTGAACCAGGCCAAGGGCTTCGGCACCGCGCGCAACGCCCGGCTCAAGGTCAAGGACGTGCCGGTCTTCTACTGGCCCTGGGTGCGCTTTCCGCTCGACGACCGGCGCCATACCGGCCTTCTATGGCCGACGCTGGGCTTCTCGACCGACGGGCTCGATTACGCCCAGCCGTTCTACTGGAACATTGCCCCCAACCACGACGCCACCATCACGCCGCGCTTCATGAGCGACCGGGGGCTCTTGCTCAACGGCGAGTACCGCTACCTGTTCGAGCAGAGCCAGGGCATGATCGAAGGCGGCTACCTGGCAAGCGATGGGGGCACCAGCACCGGCGACAACCGCTTCGAAGGCGAGGATCGCTGGTACATCGACGCCCAGCACCAGGGACGGGTGAACCCGCGCAGCAACTATGCGCTGCGCTATGGCGCGGCCAGCGACGGGCGCTACTTCGACGACTTCGGTGCCGAGTTCGGGCGCAGCGACCGGGTCGCGATGGAACGGCTGGCGCAAATCGACTACCGCGGCGATCTCTGGCAGCTCGACGCCCGCGCCCAGGGCTTCCAGCGTCTGGAGGACCCGCTCAGCGACAGCGACAAGCCCTTTTACCGGCTGCCGAGTTTGACCGCCAATACCACCGATTGGCAGTTCGGCGGAGGCTTCTACGGCCAGTGGCGCTCCAACGCCACCTACTTCTGGCGCGACATCGACGAGACCCTGGTACCCGAGCGCGAGGCCGCCACCGGCTCGCGGCTTCACATGACCCCGGCGCTGGGCTGGCGTTTCGAGCGGCCCTGGGGCTACATCGAGCCGCGCACCGAGCTCTGGAGTACCGCCTATGAGCTCGACTACGGCGCCCGCGAGACCGACCGCGCTACCTCGCCCACCCGCAACGTGGCGATCACCTCCATCGATGGCGGTCTGGTGTTCGAGCGCGAGCTCGACCTGGGCAGCCGAGGCTATCGCCAGACCCTGGAGCCGCGGCTCAACTACGCGTTCGTGCCGCGCACCGACCAGACCCAGCTGCCGGAGTTCGACAGCCGCGAGCGGGCGTTCTCCTGGGATCAGCTCTGGTCGCCGCACCGCTTCTCCGGCGCCGACCGGGTAGGCGATCTCAACCGGATTTCCTACGGCGTGCAGTCGCGGCTGATCGAGGATGCCAGCGGGCGCGACCGGCTCACCTTCGGCATCGGCCAGAGCGCCTACTTCGCCGATCGGCGCATCGATGAAAACGGCGACCCGGACACCCTGCCGGATCGCCCGGAGGACAACCCCTTCGTCAATCCCCAGAGCCGTTACC
>NZ_JAMZBD010000593.1:0-1631 GCF_024158685.1 Halomonas sp. 707D4
TCGGCATTCTGACCGGGCGCGAGGGCGATATCCCGACCGCCAAGCTGATGGCGAAGCAGGCCACGCTCAAAGGGTTGATCGTCGGCAGCCGGCGCGATCAGATCGAGATGATCCGCGCCATCGAGGCGTCGAACCTGCGTCCGATCATCGACCGCGAATTTGGCCTGGAAGAGATCGCCGACGCGTTTCGCCATCAGGAGTCCGGTAAGCACTTCGGCAAGATCTGCCTGTCGTTCTGAAACACCGCCGTTCTGAGACACTGCCGTTCTGAGGCAGAACCAAAAACGAAAAGGGGGCGCGAAAGCGCCCCCGTCAGTCGTGCCACGCTTAAAGGCGTGGCGCGGCCAGGCATCGAACGTCAGGCGCTTTTTTCGCGCGGCTCGTCGATGCGGCTATAGACCACTCCCTTGACCTCGAGCTCCCACACGTCCTGGTAGGGCAGGGTGACGCCTTCGATATCGCCGGGCTTGCCGGTGGCATTCTTGATTAGGGTCTCGGGAATCACCCGTACGCCCTGCGCGCCTGCCTGCTGGATGCGCGCGCTGAATCGACTGCCTTGATGCTCGATCAGCACCCGCTCGCCGGCGATGCACTTGGAAAGCTTTTCCTGCAGCTCTGTTTCATTGACCGGAACAACGCTCATTGCGACCTCCCGTTTAGCAACTGCCTTGGCGCCCGAGCAGTGCGGGCGATGCTTCGATGGTCGTCCAAGGGTGATTGCTGCGTTGGTGAGCTTTTAAAGCGGCTATGCCTTGATAGTGACCCGCCCTGGGCCATTAAGTTCGCCTGCAAGGTGTGAGGCGCAGGTTGCGTGCTACGCTTACTGGCATCGAAAGTGACCGAGGCGCCCCATGTCATCCTCCCCGGAAAATGCCGCGCCTGCCCTGATGAGCGTCGTGGAGCTCGAGGCGTTCAGCGTTCCCGAGAACACCCCGCGCTCGGCGCCCCGGCGTCTTCTCGCAGCGCTCAAGAGCTGGCTCACCGGCAAGCGCGCCGCTCAGCGTCAGGCCATCGACGAGGAGAAGCTCAGAAAGCTGCCCGAGGTGCGCCTGGCCCACCTGGTGCCGCCCGTCGACTGGTCGCCGGCGGCCGACGAGCTGGCCGAGGCCCTCGACGCCCACCTTGCGCGCTCGCCGGTCGTTTTCTTCATCACCCCGCCCTACGGCGGGCACGAGGCGGTCGTTGCTCGTTGGGCCGAGCAGCACGGCGTGGCGCTCGCCGTGCCGCCCTCGCTCGAGGCGTTGCTGGCGGGTGAAACCCGCTGGCGCGAGCAGTTCGCCTTCATGGGCGAGGCCGATGGCCCACGCTGGGCGCTGCCCGCCCTCGAGCGCTGCCTGTTGCGCAGTACCCGGGGCATCCACGGGGTGCGCGCCTTTCTGACCGATGCCCTGGGCGGTAAGCTGGGGCGCGGAGTGATCGGCTGCGATAGCTGGAGCTACGCTTACCTTGCGCACCTGGTGGGGCTCGAGAGCGTGCCCACGCTGACCCTTGCCGCCCTGGAGGGCGAGGCGCTGGCCGCCTACTTCACGCAGGCGGGCGAGAAAGGCGCGAGGCTTACCGTCTACAGCGCGCGCACCGGCCACCCGCTGGTGGGAGAGAGCCCTTCGACAGGCGCAAGCAGGCACGAGCTC
>NZ_JAMZBD010000594.1:0-1628 GCF_024158685.1 Halomonas sp. 707D4
CCAGCGCCAGCAGCACCGGGCTCTGGTGGAGCAGGGTGGCAAGCCCGAACACGCCAGCGACGATCAGCAGCGCGTCGCAGACGATGCACACCAGCGCCACCGCCAGCGGGTGCTCGCGGCGCAGGCTCTGGGAGAGCACGAAGGCGTTCTGCGCGCCGATCGCCACGATCAGCCCAAGTCCCATCACCAGGCCGTTGATATAGCTCAGTCCCACGGGTCACTCCTCGTCGAATCAATTGAAAGCCGCGATATAGCTCGCCATGCGCTGGGAGTGTGGGGCGTGAGCCGGTATAAATGAAACGAATAATCGCCATGAGGTATTAGGAAAACTGATGCTCGACTACAAGTTGTTGGATGCCCTGGCCGCCGTGGTGGAGCAGGGCGGCTTCGAGCGCGGCGCCCAGGCGCTGGGCCTGACCCAGTCGGCGGTCTCCCAGCGCGTCAAGCTGCTGGAGGCGCGCCTGGGCCAGCCGGTGCTCGTACGGGGCAATCCGCCGGTGCCCACGGCGGTCGGTCGGCAGCTTCTCAACCACGTACAACAGGTGCGCCTGCTCGAGCGCGACCTGGGCGGCCAGGTGCCGGCGCTCGACGAGGCCGGCACGCACCGGCTGCGCGTGGCGCTCAACGCCGACAGCCTCGCCACCTGGTGGGCCGAGGCGGTGGCGGCGTTCTGCGACGAGCGTCGGGTGCTGCTCGAACTGGTGGTCGAGGATCAGGACGTGGGCCTCAAGCGCATGCGCGCCGGCGACGTGGCAGGCTGCGTGTGCGCCGAGCCGCGTCCGGTGGCCGGCGCCGAGAGCGTGGCGCTGGGCGCGATGCGCTACCTGGGCGTGGCGAGCCCCGCCTTCGTCGAGCGTCACTTCAAGGGCGGCGTGAGTGCCGAGCGGCTGTTTCACGCCCCGGCGGTGATCTTCGGTATTGATGACCGCCTTCAGCACCGCTTCGCCGAACGCCTGGGCGTGGCGGACGGCTTCGTCCATCACGTCGTGCCCTCCTCGGAAGGCTTCGTGCGCATGCTCGAAAGCGGGCTTGGGTGGGGGCTGGTGCCGGCGCTGCAGATTCGCCGGGCGCTCGAGCGCGGCGCGCTGGTCGAGATCTGCCCCGGCGAAGGGGTCGACGTGCCGCTCTACTGGCACTCCTGGCGCCAGGGCGGGAAGCTCTTGCGCGAGCTGACGACGAGGCTTGTGCGCGAGGCGGGGCAACGGCTGGTATGACGCGCGGGCGCAACTGGCCGGATGGGCCCGCGCGCCGTATCATGACGAGGCACCTTCGATTCCGATCCTGCTGCCGCGAGTTCCCATGACCCACACTAAGACGCCCTTCATCGTGGTGCTGAGCCTGGCGCTGACCATGATGCTCGGTCCCTTCTCCATGGACACCTACCTGCCCGCCTTCCCGGTCATCGGCGAGACGCTGGGCGTCTCCCAGCAGTCGGTTTCGCTGAGCGTGTCGGTCTACGTCATCGCCCTGGCGCTCGGTCAACTGGTCGGCGGGGCGCTGTCGGACCGCTTCGGGCGCCAGCGCGTGCTGATGGGCGGGCTGGCGATCTTCGCCCTGGCGGGCGTGGTCATTGGCCTGGCGGACTCGCTCGGCCCGCTGCTCGGCGGGCGCGCGGTGCAGGCCTTCGG
>NZ_JAMZBD010000595.1:0-1621 GCF_024158685.1 Halomonas sp. 707D4
GGCCGCTTCGAGGCCGAGACGCCGGAGGCGCTGATGGAGGAGCAGCTCGGCTGGTCGCTGCCGGTGCGCGCCATGCCCGACTGGGTGCGAGGGCTTCCCGGCGGCGACTCGAGCTATCAGCTCGAGACCGACGCGCTGGGCTTCCCGAGCCATCTCGAGCAGGATGGCTGGCAGATCGACTATCGTGACTGGGAAGAAGTGGAAGGCATGTGGCTGCCGCGCCGCCTGGTGATGAACATCGACGAGATACGCATCACCCTGGTGGTGAACCAGTGGCGTGCGCGCAGCGACCAGGAGTGACCCTTGGCGAGCAACGATAGCCCCGCGTGCCGGCTGACCCTGCCGGCACCGGCGAAACTCAACCGCATGCTGCACATCACCGGCCGTCGCCCGGACGGTTATCACACCCTGCAGACGCTGTTCCAGTTCATCGACCTGCAGGACGAGCTCACCCTCACCCTGCGCGATGATGGCGAGATCATGCTGGACGAGGCGCTCGACGGGGTACGCTTCGAGGATAACCTGGTGGTGCGCGCCGCCCGGATGCTTGCCCCCTACCGCCGGGACCACCGCCAGGGAGTCGAGATCGGCCTCACCAAGCGCCTGCCCATGGGCGGCGGCCTCGGCGGCGGCAGCTCCAACGCCGCCACGGTGCTGGTCGGGCTCAACCGACTCTGGGGGCTCGGGCTCTCCCTCGACGCGCTGGCCGAGCTTGGCCTGTCGCTCGGTGCCGATGTGCCGGTGTTCGTCCACGGCCAGAGCGCCTGGGCCGAAGGCGTGGGCGAGAAGCTCACCCCGGTCACCCTCGACACGCCCTGGTTCGTGGTGATCCACCCCGGGGTGAGCGTCTCGACCCCGGCCGTCTTTCAGGACCCGGAATTGACACGCGCAAGCCCCCCCATTACTATGGCGCGCGCACTGCAGGGGGGAGCGAGCGCGTGGCGCAACGACTGTGAAGAAACGGTCAAGAAACGCCATCCATCGATCGCCTGCGCACTCGAGTGGCTCGGCCAGTACGCACCCAGCCGCCTGACCGGCACCGGCGCTTGCCTGTTTGCCGAATTCGAGTCCGAGCACGCCGCGAAAGCCGTGACGCAAGAGGCCGCCAAGCGCTATCGCGTATGGACGGCACGCGGGCTCAACGACTCTCCCCTACATGATGCTCTGGGCGGTTGACGCCCGATCGAGTCGTTCGGTTATTGCTGGGGTATCGCCAAGTGGTAAGGCACCGGTTTTTGGTATCGGCATTCCCAGGTTCGAATCCTGGTACCCCAGCCAACTCGACGACGATCCGACGTTTTCTCCCCTGATCCCCAACACTGCAAAGGTGGCCGTGCGTGTCAAAATTGATGGTTTTCACCGGGAACGCCAATCCCGAACTCGCTCACAAGATTGCCGAGAGCCTGGACAGCCGCATGGGTCATGCGACGGTGGGCCAGTTCAGCGACGGCGAAATCGCAGTCGAGATCAATGAGAACGTGCGTGGCAAGGATGTGTTCATCCTCCAGTCCACCTGCGCCCCCACGAACGACAACCTGATGGAACTGATCCTGATGGTCGACGCCCTGCGCCGCGCCTCGGCGACGCGCATCACGGCGGTCGTTCCCTACTTCGGCTATGC
>NZ_JAMZBD010000596.1:0-1613 GCF_024158685.1 Halomonas sp. 707D4
CCCCAGGACGAGCGTAGCGCCCTGCTGGCGACGCTCGATACGGCCCTTGCCGAGGCCGAGGCGGCACACGCCACGGCCAACGTGGTGATTCGCGAGCGCGAGCGACCGGCGCTGTTCACCACTCACGCCGCCTGGCGCTCGGCGCTCGAGCTTGCCATTCTGCAGGGGCCGGACCTGGGTCGTTACCCGGTGCTCAACGCCTACCAGCGAGTGCTCCACTTCGAGAGCCCCGCGCGGCTCGAGCTCGATACGCAGTGGCAAAGCGCCGGCGTGTTCATTCCCTGGCTCGCGCGCTTCGGCCTCGAACCCGCGCTCGACATGGCGGTGGTCAAGCGTGCGCTGGAGCAGCTTCGCGCCGAGCCCGAGGTGCGTCTTGGCGTCAACCTGTCGTTGGCCGCGATCATGGATGCGCAGTTCACCACCGAGCTGCGCGCGCTGCTCGAGAAGAGCCCGGCGCTCGCCGCGCGGCTGTGCTTCGACCTTCCCGCCTCGCAGGACCCGCGTGCGATTGCAAGCCTGCGCGGGTTCTGCAGCGCCCTTCGCCACCTGGAGTGCGCCTTCGGCCTCGAGCATGTGGGCGCCGAGTTCACTCGCCTGGCGGACCTGCAGGACGTCGGGCTCGCTTACCTGAAGGTGGATGCGAGCCTGGTGCGCGGCATTCACGCCTCGCTCGAGCAGCAGACCCTCCTGCGCGGCATGACGACGCTTTGCCATTCGCTAGGCATCTTGGTCATCGCCGAAGGGGTGGTCGACCAGCAGGAGTTGACCCAGCTTTATCGCATCGGCGTGGATGGCGCCACCGGCCCCGGCGTTCGCCTTTCCTGAGTCAGCCGTGCGGCGGTATCAGATGATGCCGCCGTCCTCGCCGATCAGGTTGACGTTGTTCTTGGCCCGCAGCGACTTGCGCTGCATCACCTTGTGCTGCGCCGCCTCGGGCAGGTCGGTGAACGAGATCACTCCCTTGTCGAGCAGCACCTCCATCAAGTCTTCCACCACGCGCACGAAGGCCAGGTCCGAGGCGAGGAAACTCGCCTTGGTGCTGGATTGATCGGCCAGAAAGGCAAGCACTTCCGGGTCGTCTGCGGCGATCTGCTCCGGGTACTCGGCCGACGCCTCCCGGCTCAGTAGCACAATCTCGCCGGCGGCGTTGCGTTTGATATGAAACATCACGCTCTCTTTACTGGTCATCGACCAGCGCTCGGGGTTAAAAAAGGCCGCCTTGCGGCGGCCTCTGTCGTCGTCGATACAGCTTAACGGCTTACTGGTCGATCTTCAGCTGGTGCTGGTCCAGCAGGCTCTGGATGAAGTCCGACGAGCTCTCGCCCTGGGGCATGGTGACGTCCTTCAACACGATGCGCTGGTCCGCATTGGTGTTGTTGGCTGCCAGGCCGCCATCGGACTTGATATGCAGTACGGTATCACTGCCCTTCTGCTCGGCGTGGATGAACTGGTCGATATTATCGCTGTTCTCGCCTTTCAGAAGATCCGCCAGATCGAGACGGTCCGCCTGCGCGTCCTTGCCGTATACCCCCTTGTTGAAGTCCATCACGGTATCCTCGGCGGGCCTTCCGGCCGTGCCCTGATCGCCGAACTCCCACTTGAAGGTATCGGCA
>NZ_JAMZBD010000597.1:0-1611 GCF_024158685.1 Halomonas sp. 707D4
GTCCTGCTCGACGGTGCAAGCGAGCCCTGGGACAGCGGCAACCGGCCCGCCGGCGAGATCATCCCCGCCGGCGTCTGGCGGGCGGGTATCGACCCGTTCGGGGCGACCTACAACGGCAAGCTGCGCGATCCGGTAACGCTCATCAATTTCCCGATCACGCCTATCACCGGGTTCCGTATCGAGATCAGCGACCCGGATAACGCCGCCGGTGCCATCGACATCGGTCGCATCGTGCTGGGGCTTGCGTTCGTGGCTGAGTTCAATGCCAGTTACGAGCTGGTCATCGACTGGACCGACCAGGCGCAGCACGAGTACAGCGCCGGGCAAACGCTGCGCACGATCAACGGTGGCCACCCCCGGCGACAAACCACGTTCAACCTGGACTGGCTCTACACCGCTGACAGGGCCCGGCTGCTCGAGGAGCTGGCCCAGCGCGGCATGATCGCCGATGTGTTCGTTGACCTGTACCCAGCGAGCACTGGCCTGGAGCGTCTGACCGGCGCGTTCCTTGGGCGCTTGACGCAGGGCTACAGCGACAGTCACTACATCCCCCACGTCCGAAAAACCACGCTCTCGTTCATAGAGGTCTAGCGCATGCCGATTTATGTACCCGATGAGCTGGTCCTCCAGCCCATCAACGCGGGCGACCAGGTCGCGTTCATCACCAAGTTCAACAACACCCAGGCCGCATTCGCGCTGTTCGCCGAGCAGTGCGCGCTCATGGTCAAGAGCATCGAAGGTGCGTTCGATGACGCCATCCAGGAGGCCCAGGGCGCCGCCCAGCAATCGGGGGAGAGCGCCCAGGCGTCGAGCCAGTCCGCCGCCGAGGCCGAAAGATATAAAAACGAGGCGCAGCAGATCGCTATCGGCAATGTGGCGATCACTGACCTTCGTCCCGGTGCCCTGACAGAGCCCGGCGATTACGTCAGCGTCGACGATGAAGGCGAGCTGGCAAAGCGCAATCTAGCCGTCGATGTGAACACACAGCTCACGAGCGGTGAGCAATCCGCGAGCCTGAGCCGCTCGGACGTAGCGAGCGGGGTAGCGACGGACACGCTGGACCTGGCCGAGCGTCAGGTGTTTCGTGTCGATGCCAGTACGCCCCGGACTCTCGATCTCGTCGGCTCGCCCGGTGCCGATCGGGCCATAGTCGTGATCGTGCATGTGAGCGGGCAGGAGGCGGTCACATGGCCTGACAGCATCGTGTGGGATGAGGGCCTGGCGCCGGCGCTAGACTCAGAATTTACCAGGGTCGCGTTGATCTGGGATGGCGTCGAATGGTCGGGTAACGGGAGGGCGCGGGTATGATTGAGGCCATCCTGCTGACCGGCCAAGCCAAGGCTAAACCAGGTGAGGTTGTATTCGCCTCCCGTGGCGTGCACTTATGGAGAGTACCCCCTGGGGTCCACTTAGTGAGCGTTGTATGTGTTGGGCGTGGAGGGGAGTCACGAGTATCTGGAGGCGGTGGTGGAGCATTAGCATACGCCAACGAAATACCAGTCATTCCCGGGGAAGTCATAGAAATAGGCACAGAAACAGATGCGTATTTCAGGAACGACGTCGTGGCGGAAGCAGGGCCGTCTAACAGCAGAAGGGGCGGGGTTGTAATAG
>NZ_JAMZBD010000598.1:0-1605 GCF_024158685.1 Halomonas sp. 707D4
GTGGCCGTAGAGCGAGTCGAAATCGACGAAGTTGGCCATGATGAAGGTCGGCTTGTCGCGGCGGTCGGTACGCGCGATTTCGCCGAGGGTGGCCTCCATCAGCGCATCGTGGCCGCTCGCCTTCACCTTGTGGGTGATGCCGCAGTGGGCGTAGATGTCGGCGATCTTGCCGATCGACACCACCTCGCCGCCGGCCTCCGCAAGTTTCTGCAGCACCGTGGGCGTGGGCGGCTCGATGCTGTAGTCGCGCCGGTTGCCGGTGCGCGCGAAGGTCTCGGCGCTCTCGCCGACGAAGGGGCGGGCGATGACCCGGCCGATGTTGTAGGGCTCGAGCAGCGCGCGCACGGTCTCGCACAGCGCGTAGAGCTTCTCGAGGCCGAAGTGCTCCTCGTGGGCGGCGATCTGGAACACCGAGTCCGCGGAGGTGTAGACGATCGGCTTGCCGCTCTCGACGTGCTCTTCGCCAAGACGCGCGATGATCTCGGTGCCCGAGGCGTGGCAGTTGCCAAGCACCCCGGGAAGCGCGGCCTTCTCCACGATCTGCTCCAGCAGTTCCGGCGGGAAGCTCTGCTCCTTGTCGAGGAAGTAGCCCCAGTCGAAGCGCACCGGGACGCCGGCGATCTCCCAGTGGCCGGAGGGCGTGTCCTTGCCGCTGGAGATCTCCTGGGCGTGGGCGTAGGCGCCGGCAAGCTCCTCGGGCAGCGCCACGCCTTCGGCGAGCGCGCCGGTGGCGTCCCGGTGGGCGTGGAACAGGCCGAGCTTGGCCATGTTGGGCAGTTTCAAGGGGCCGCTTCTGGTGTCGGTGTCGGCCTCGCCGCGGGCGCAGGCGGCGGCGATGTGGCCGAGCGTATCGGCGCCCTGGTCGCCGAAGTCAGCGGCATCCGGCGCGGAGCCGATGCCGAAGGAGTCGAGTACCACCACGATGGCGCGTCGCATCAGGCTTCTCCTCTGAAGGTGTCCTGGATCAGCGTATCCGCCTCGACCGGTGACTGTCCAAGGCTGATCGCGGCCTTGAGCTGCTCGGCGGCGCGGTGGGCGGCATCCTCGGAAGCCGCGTGAACGAAGGCGATGGGCGTGTCGGCATCGACGCGATCACCGATCTCGGCAATCGCGCTGAAGCCGACGCTGTGATCGACCTTGGCGTCGTTGCGAAGCCGCCCGCCGCCGAGCTCGACCACGCTCATGCCCACCGCCCGGGTGTCGATGCGCGAGACGATGCCGGGCTCGGCCGCGTAGACCGGCTGCACCACCTTCGCCTTGGGCAGGTAGTGTTCGCTTCGCTCCATGAAGTCCTTCGGCCCGCCGAGCTCGGCGACCATGCGCGCGAACACCTCGGCCGCCGCCCCGGAGGTCAGGGCTTTTTCGAGCTTGGCCAGCGCCTCGTCGCGGCTCCGGGCGAGCTTGCCGGCCAGCAGCATCTCGACGGCGAGCTCGCGGGTGACCTGCATCACCCGGCTCTGCGGGCGTTCGCCGCGCAGAAGCGCCAGGGTATCGACGATTTCCACCGCGTTGCCGGCACACGGCGCCAGCGGCTGGCTCATGTCGGTCAGAAGCGCGGTGGTCGGCGTGCCGGCCTGGGTTGCCACGTTGGCGATGCTCTCGGCG
>NZ_JAMZBD010000599.1:0-1601 GCF_024158685.1 Halomonas sp. 707D4
CCGCGAACCCCCGGGGTTCGGCCACGGCATGGACGAGCACGACCCTGGCCTCAAGGAGCGCCTGGCCGACAAGGCGCATCACCTCGGCGAGCGGGCACACCACTGGAGAGACGACATGCGCGACGGCACATCGCATCTTTATCACGCCTCGCGTCACGGCGCGCAGGACGCCTCGCGCTGGGCCCGAGACGCCGGCCACCAGACCAGTCACTTCATCCAGGAGCACCCGCTGGTGGCCGGTGCGCTGGGCTTCGCGATTGGCGCCGCGCTCGGCGGCCTCCTACCCTCTACCCGTAGGGAAGATGCCGCCCTGGGCGAGTACCGCGACCGGCTGATGAGCGACGCCGCCGAGCGCGGCCACGAGCAGGCGGACAAGATGCAGCACGCACTTCACGAAAGGACCGAGAAGATGAAAGACGACACGGACAAGACCCACGAGCAGGACGAGCACCGCCAGGAGCACGACCCGCGCCACACGCCCAGCGACACCGACAGCGAGCACATGCGCTACTCCGACGAGGCGATGCCGGGCCACAACGCCCCTTCCGGCCAGAGTGGCCACCCGGGCCACCAGCCCACGCCCCACGACAAGGACCCCCGGCGCAACGAGCACGGCCTGGCGAACTCCGACACCCCCTCCGGCAACACCCAGGGCGACGACACCCTGGAGCCGCCCAAGCGCTGATTTGAAAGCGCTGGCCTCGAGAGGTTTGCACTCTTCGCGCCCGGCTTCGGCCGGGCGCTACTGTTGATGGCGGCGCTTGACCTCGACACTCAATCGGCCTTCCCCCAAGCGCAGCGATAGCGCCTGGCCCGGGGTGACATCCTTGGCCCTGCGCACGACCTGGCCCGCTTCGTCCTGGGCGATGGCGTAGCCCCGGCCCAGTACCGCCAGGGGGCTTACGGCATTGAGCTCCCGCGCGGCGCTGTTCAGCCGGGCACGGTGATCGTGCAGGCCGCGCGTCATGGCACCTTCCAGCCGCCGCGACAGCTGCGTCAGGCGCGTCTGCTCGCCCTGGTGAAGGCGCGCCATGTCCTGGCTTTCCATCCGCCGGGCCAGTTGGGTCACGCGTTGCTGCTGCTGGGCCAGGGCGAGCCGGGCGGCGCGGTGAAGGCGCTGGGCGAGGGCATCCACGTGGTGGCGCTGCTGAGCCAGGCGCTCACCCGGGTGGCGCAGCCGCGCGCGCAGGCCGTCCAGGCGCTGGCTGTCGCGTTCGAGCCGGGCTTGCATGGCGCGAGCCAGCCGCGCCTCGTGCCGGGCAAGCGCTTGCGCCAGGGCCTGGCCATCCGGCACCAGCCGCTCCGCCGCCGCCGATGGAGTGGGCGCGCGCAGGTCGGCGGCGTAATCGGCGAGCGTGGTATCCACCTCGTGGCCCACGGCGGACATCACCGGAAGCCGCGAGTGGAAGATCGCCCGCGCCAGGTGCTCGTTGTTGAACGCCCACAAATCCTCCAGGCTTCCGCCGCCCCGGGTGATCAGGATCGCATCCCGGGCCGGGTCGAGCCGCGCCTGGCGGTTCAAAAGCCCGAGGGCTGCGATCATCGCCGGGGCGGCCTCCGCCCCCTGCACCGGTACGGGAATCAGCGTCACGTCCGCCAGC
>NZ_JAMZBD010000600.1:0-1600 GCF_024158685.1 Halomonas sp. 707D4
GCCGGCGGTGACCGTGTTGGTCTTGTCGAAAGCCACGGCGCGCACGCCGGACAAGAGCTCGAAAGCGGCGGGGTCGCGGATCGCCACGCCGGCCTGCATCGCCTGGCCGCTGCCGGCCAGGGCGGCCAGCGGCACCGCCAACCCCACCGCGCAGGGGCAGGCCACTACCAGTACCGAGAGCGCTCGCACCACTGCCTCCTCCGTGCCTGCACCGAGAATCCAGACGACGGGCAGCGTGATCAGTGCCAGCAGCAGCGCCACCGGGCTCAGCCAGGCGGCGAAGCGATCAGCGAGCTTGGTCAACTCCCCCTTGCGGGTTTGCAGCAGGCGCATCTGCTCGCGCAGCCGGTCCATGCGACGCTCCCCCGGCGTTGCATCGACGATGAGCCGCATCGATTTTTCGCCGGCGCCCAGGTAGCGGTAGCCGGCGTACACCTTCTGCCCGGCCTGCAGGTAGCGCGGCACGCTCTCGCCGGAGAGCGTGGCGGTATCGAACCAGCCCGGGGTAGTCAGTGTTGCATCGAGCAGCAGGGTTTCGCCTTGGGCAAGCAGCAGCGTGTCGCCCCTCGCGGCCTCCTCGGCCGGGCGCGTCTGCCGCTCGCCGTCGCGCTCCAGGGTGACGTCGGCCTGCGGCAGGGTCAGCGCATCGAACGCCTTCAGCCCACGCTGGCGACAGAGGGTCTCGGCCAGCCGACCGACCAGCAGCAGCGCAATCAGCATCACCGCGGTATCGAAGTAGACCTCTGCCGAGCCGCGCGCCAGCAGCCAGACCGACACCGCGACCGCCCCCAGCACGCCCAGGCTCACCAGCACGTCCATGCCCGGGCGGCCCGCGCGCAGCGTGCGCCACCCCGCGCGGTAGAACGGCACGCCGGCGTAGAGCACCACGGGCAGTGCAAAGCCGCCGGAGAGCCAGGCCATGACCAGCTCGATGCGCCCGGCGGGCACGGCACCGGCATAGATGAGCAGCGAAGCGAGCATCGTCCACATGCCGAACACTGCCGCGACCATCAGGCGCAGGCTCAGGTAGCGGCTCTCCTTCTCGAGCCGCTCGGCGGCGTCGAAAGCGGCCTCGAGCGGGCCGAGCCGGTAGCCGATGCGCGCCACGCGCGCGGCCAGCGTCTCGAACCCGGTCGCGCCGGGCTCGCCCTGCACCCAGACCGTGGCCGTCGGGTAGTGGACGCTCGCCGATTCGATGCCGGCGGCGCGCTGGAGCACGCCTTCGACGGCGAGCGCGCAGCTGGTGCACCACATGCCGTGCAGGCTGTAGAGCGCGGTGTGCCCGGCGGCCGGTTCGCCTTCTGCCTGGGCGAGCGTCACCGCAATCGACTCACAGGCAGGGCGGCACGCCGATGATCGGCATGCCGGTAAAGACGACCCCGAGCGCGGAGAAGAGATAGAGCCCGGCGGAGACCAGCGCGTTGAAGCGCGGCCGTCCGGTGAGCTCGCGCCCCGCCTTCCAGCCGGCCCAGGTCAGCCAGGCCAGCAAGGCGGTGACCAGCAGGCTGAAAAGCCCGAGCCCCAGGTTGAGGCCGGTCCAGGCCCCCTGCGCCGGCGCCGGTGGCGCCACGGCGCAGGCCACCGACAGCCCCCCGTACAC
>NZ_JAMZBD010000601.1:0-1600 GCF_024158685.1 Halomonas sp. 707D4
ATCACATCGATCTTAAACTGAAGAGTTTGATCATGGCTCAGATTGAACGCTGGCGGCAGGCTTAACACATGCAAGTCGAGCGGTAACAGGTCTAGCTTGCTAGACGCTGACGAGCGGCGGACGGGTGAGTAATGCATAGGAATCTGCCCGGTAGTGGGGGATAACCTGGGGAAACCCAGGCTAATACCGCATACGTCCTACGGGAGAAAGGGGGCTTCGGCTCCCGCTATCGGATGAGCCTATGTCGGATTAGCTAGTTGGTGGGGTAACGGCCCACCAAGGCGACGATCCGTAGCTGGTCTGAGAGGATGATCAGCCACATCGGGACTGAGACACGGCCCGAACTCCTACGGGAGGCAGCAGTGGGGAATATTGGACAATGGGGGCAACCCTGATCCAGCCATGCCGCGTGTGTGAAGAAGGCCTTCGGGTTGTAAAGCACTTTCAGCGAGGAAGAACGCCTGGCGGTTAATACCCGCCAGGAAAGACATCACTCGCAGAAGAAGCACCGGCTAACTCCGTGCCAGCAGCCGCGGTAATACGGAGGGTGCAAGCGTTAATCGGAATTACTGGGCGTAAAGCGCGCGTAGGTGGCTTGATAAGCCGGTTGTGAAAGCCCCGGGCTCAACCTGGGAACGGCATCCGGAACTGTCAGGCTAGAGTGCAGGAGAGGAAGGTGGAATTCCCGGTGTAGCGGTGAAATGCGTAGAGATCGGGAGGAATACCAGTGGCGAAGGCGGCCTTCTGGACTGACACTGACACTGAGGTGCGAAAGCGTGGGTAGCAAACAGGATTAGATACCCTGGTAGTCCACGCCGTAAACGATGTCGACCAGCCGTTGGGTGCCTTGTGCACTTTGTGGCGAAGTTAACGCGATAAGTCGACCGCCTGGGGAGTACGGCCGCAAGGTTAAAACTCAAATGAATTGACGGGGGCCCGCACAAGCGGTGGAGCATGTGGTTTAATTCGATGCAACGCGAAGAACCTTACCTACCCTTGACATCCTGCGAATTCGCTAGAGATAGCTTAGTGCCTTCGGGAACGCAGAGACAGGTGCTGCATGGCTGTCGTCAGCTCGTGTTGTGAAATGTTGGGTTAAGTCCCGTAACGAGCGCAACCCTTGTCCTTATTTGCCAGCGGGTAATGCCGGGAACTCTAAGGAGACTGCCGGTGACAAACCGGAGGAAGGTGGGGACGACGTCAAGTCATCATGGCCCTTACGGGTAGGGCTACACACGTGCTACAATGGTCGGTACAAAGGGTTGCCAACTCGCGAGAGTGCGCCAATCCCGAAAAGCCGATCTCAGTCCGGATCGGAGTCTGCAACTCGACTCCGTGAAGTCGGAATCGCTAGTAATCGTGGATCAGAATGCCACGGTGAATACGTTCCCGGGCCTTGTACACACCGCCCGTCACACCATGGGAGTGGACTGCACCAGAAGTGGTTAGCTTAACCTTCGGGGGAGCGATCACCACGGTGTGGTTCATGACTGGGGTGAAGTCGTAACAAGGTAGCCGTAGGGGAACCTGCGGCTGGATCACCTCCTTAAACGATGCGTCGCCCTCGCGGCAAGCGCTCACAATGAATTACCTGATCATG
>NZ_JAMZBD010000602.1:0-1596 GCF_024158685.1 Halomonas sp. 707D4
GGCGACGACCGCCGCACCGAGATCCAGGCGAGCCATCTGGATCTCTCCATCGAGGACCTGATCGCCGAGGAGGACATGGTGGTCACGGTGTCGCGCTCCGGCTACGCCAAGACCCAGCCGCTTTCCGACTACCAGGCCCAGCGCCGTGGCGGTCGCGGCAAGTCGGCCACCTCGATGAAGGACGAAGACGTCATCGAGCACCTGCTGGTCGCCTCGACTCACGACACGGTGCTGCTGTTCTCCAACCGCGGCAAGGTGTACTGGCTCAAGGTGTACGAGATGCCCAACGCCAGCCGCGGCTCGCGGGGCAAGCCGCTGGTCAACATGCTGCCGCTGGAGGAGGGCGAGTCGATCAACGCCATCCTGCCGGTGCGCGACTACGACCCGGATCACTACATCTTCTTCGCCACCGCCAAGGGCACGGTCAAGCGCACCAGCCTCGAGCAGTTCTCGCGTCCGCGTAGCGTGGGCCTGATCGCCATCGACCTCGAAGAGGACGACCGCCTGGTCGGCGCGGCGATCACCACGGGCTCCGATCACGCCATGCTGCTCTCCTCGAACGGCAAGGCGATTCGCTTCGAAGAAGCCAACGTGCGCGCCATGGGCCGTACCGCCCGCGGGGTGCGCGGCATGCGCCTGCTCGACGATGCGGAAGTGATCAGCCTGATCATTCCCAAGAGCCAGCAGATCGATGCCGAAGCCGACGGTGAAGAGGGCGAAGCGTCTGCAGAGAGCGTGCAGCCACAGGCCGAAGGTCAGATCTACATCCTCACCGCCAGCGAGAACGGCTACGGCAAGCGTACCCGCCTCGAGGAGTTTCCGCTACGCGGACGCGGTGGTCAGGGCGTGATCGCGATGCAGACCAGCGAGCGCAACGGCGCGCTGGTCGCGGCGATGCAGGTCTACGACAGCGACGAGATGATGCTGATCACCGACCGGGGCACGCTGGTGCGCACCCGGGTCGAGGAGGTCTCCACCACCTCGCGCAATACCCAGGGCGTGATGCTGATCCGCCTGGGCAAGGAAGAGAAACTGGTGAAGACCGTTCGGGTCGACGAGCCCGTCGACGCTCCTCTGGAGGAGGACGAGGCCGACCTCGACGGTGCACCGCAAACGGCGACGAACGGCGTTGAAGAGGACCAGGGCCAAGATGACACGTCACTATAACTTCTGCGCGGGGCCGGCGGCCCTGCCCGACGCGGTACTGGCGCGCGCCCAGCGCGAGATGCTCGATTTCGAAGGGCGTGGTCTCTCGGTGATGGAGATGAGCCATCGCAGCGACGAGTTCGTCGGTATCGCCAAGAAGGCCGAGGCCACCTTGCGCCGACTGATGGGCATCCCGGAGCAGTATCGCGTGCTGTTTCTGCAGGGCGGGGCGAGCATGCAGTTCGCCATGCTGCCGATGAACCTTCTGGGACGCGGCGGGCGCGCCAACTTCATCCAGACCGGCATCTGGGGCAAGAAGGCGCTGGCCGAGGCCCGCCATCTCGGCTTCGACTGCCACGTGGCGGGCGAAAGCGAGTCCAACGGCCATGTCGAAGTGCCGGCGCGCGAAAGCCTTCAGGTGAGCGATGACGCTGCCTACCTGCACTACAC
>NZ_JAMZBD010000603.1:0-1596 GCF_024158685.1 Halomonas sp. 707D4
GTAGATCAGCAGCGCCCGCGTACCGAGTTCGCGCCGAAATACCGCCAGCGTCGCCAGGCTCGTGATGGGGCCCGCCAGCAGGAATACCAGCGCCATGCCCGGCGAAAGGCCGGCCAGCAGCAGGCCCGCGGCGATGGGCGTGGCGGCCGAGGCGCACACGTAGAGCGGTATGCCCACCAGCGCCATGAGCGCGAGCGCCCAGGGCCCCGAGAAGCTCGCCAGCGCCTGGGGCGATGCCCAGACCATCAGCACGCCCGCCAGCAGCAGCCCGATGAAGATCCATACGCTGAAATCGTCCAGCAGGTCACTGAAGGCGTAGCGCAATCCGGCGCGCAGGCCGTCGGGCTCGGTAGGCGTGGGCGCATTGCAGCCGTGGGAGGCGCAGCAACCCGTTGCCGGCGCCATCACGACCGGCGCCGGGTTGTTACCCGTCAGCCCGACCAGAATGCCCGTGACGATGGCAGTGACCAGCGCCCCGGCCACCCGCAGCAAGGCCATCACCGGCCCGAGCAGGGCGCTGGTCAGAAAGATCGAGTCCACCCCCACGCCTGGGGTGCTGATCAGGAACGCGGTGGTCGGCCCCCGTCCGGCGCCGCCTCGGTGCAGCGCCATCGCCGTGGGGATCGCCCCGCAGGAGCACAGCGGCAGCGGCATGCCGATGATCGAGGCGCGCAGCACGCCGCTCACACCCGCGCCGCCCAGCCAGCGCTTGAGCAGTCGCTCGGGAAGATACGCCTTGACCAGCCCGGCCACGAACAGGCCCAGCAGCAGCCAGGGAGCGGCGCTCAGCGCCACGCTCAACAACGATTCCATGAGGTTCATCGGCAACACCTGCTTGCGGTGGAAAGAGAGCATGGTTAGCCTGAACCCTGTAACCGTTACAGGGTCAAGTCATGGAACCCCGCTATCGCATCGGCGAGATCGCCGCGCGCACCGGCTGCTCGCCGGAAAGCATTCGCCATTACGAGAAGCGAGGCCTGCTGGCGGCTCCGGCCCGGGGCGAGCAGGGCTATCGCGTCTACGGCCAGGCGGCGCTCGAGCGCATCAACTTCATTCGTCACGCCCGCCACCTCGGCCTCGACCTGGCCACCATCCAGGAGCTGCTGGCCCTCTCCGATCAGCCCAACGCCGACTGCGCGGCAGTGGACGAGATCGCCAGTCGCCATCTCGCCCACCTGGAGGAGCGCATCGCCGCCCTCTCGGCGCTGGCGGACGAACTGCGTCTGGTCACCACCCAGTGTCGCGGCGGCAAGACTGCGGACTGCCGCATCATTCAAGCGCTCTTCGAGCACTGAAAGGCCGAACTTGGCAGGCACGACACTAATGACACGGATTCTCATGTACATTTACATATAAGAATCATTTTTATATGATCGTCGGGAACATAACGACATGACGCTCGCCCCCCAGGGCGCACACCGTCTATTTCCCAAGGGATCCTATGAAAACCGCACCCCGAGTCGTCAGCGCCTCGCTGTTGACCTCCGCCTGTCTGATGGCCGCCACCCATGCCAACGCGCAAGCCCAAACCGACGTACAGGCGCTCGGCACCGTCACCGTGACCGGCGCCAATCTTTACGAGAACATCGGTTACAC
>NZ_JAMZBD010000604.1:0-1592 GCF_024158685.1 Halomonas sp. 707D4
GCCCCCGCCTGTGGCCTTTGGTCATCACGCTGCTGTTTCTGGCCTGCCTGCTCACGGCGCTCGCGGTGGTGGCGACCACGCACATGACCCGCACCCAGTACGCTCATCTCCAGCGCCTCGAGCAGGAGAAGAGCCAGCTGCAGACCGAGTGGGGGCAACTGCTCCTTGAAGAGGGCGCCTGGTCGACGCCGGCGCGCATCGAGCAGATCGCCACCGACCGGCTCGACATGCGCATTCCCGATGTCAACGATGTCGAGGTCATAAGGCCATGAACCAACGGCGACGGGGAGGGAGTTCCCGACAGCTGCCGATCGCGCCGCCCCTCGGGGGCGGGCGCTTTCTCTTCATCCTGATCCTGGTGGCGCTGGCCGCCATCGTGCTGATCGGGCGCATCACGCTTTTGCAGGTCATCGACCGGCCGTTCTTGCAAAGCCAGGGCGATGCAAGAACGCTGCGCCACGAGGTGATTCCCTCCCATCGCGGCATGATCACCGACCGCAACGGCGAGCCGCTGGCGATCTCCACGCCCGTGGTGACGCTTTGGGCCAACCCCCAGGAGCTGCCTACCGATGGCATCCAGCGGGTGATGCTCGCCCAGGCGCTGGGCATGAGCCTGGACGACCTGGAGTCGCGCGTGGCGCGCTACGAGAACCGCGAGTTCATGTACCTGCGCCGTCAGATGACGCCGGAGGCGGCCCAGCGCATTCTCGATCTGCGCACGCCCGGTGTCTACCAGCAGCGCGAGTACAAGCGCTACTACCCGGCCGGCGAAGTCGCCGCCCAGCTTCTGGGCGTCACCAACGTCGACGATATCGGCCAGGAGGGGCTCGAGCTCGCCTACCAGCCGTTTCTGGCCGGCCACCCGGGCCAGCGCCGGGTGCTCAAGGACCGTCGCGGGCGACTGGTGCGCGAGCTCGGCATCATCAGCGATGCCCAGCCCGGCGGCGAGCTGTCGCTCGCCATCGACCAGCGCATCCAGTACATGGCCTACCGGGAGCTGCGCGCGGCGGTCGCCGAGAACGAGGCCGATGGCGGCGTGCTGGTCACCATGGATGCGCGCACCGGCGAGGTGCTGGCGATGGCCAACCTGCCGTCCTACAACCCCAACAACCGCGCCGGGCTCGACCCGCGGGGGCTGCGCAACCAGGCGCTGGTCGACGTGTTCGAGCCAGGCTCGGTCATGAAGCCGCTGGCCATGGCGGCGATCCTCGAAAGCGGCGTGGTCGATCGTAACGTGGTGGTGGATACCTCGCCCGGCTGGATGCGCATCGACCAGTTCACCATCCGCGACATCCGCAACTACGGCGAGCTCGACCTGCCCGGCATTCTCGAGAAATCCTCCAACATCGGCATGTCCAAGCTCACCCTGCAGCTCGACGACACCACGGTGTGGGAGAAGTACAACCAGCTCGGCTTCGGCCAGAGCCCGGGCACCGGCTTTCCTGGTGAATCGACCGGAAGCCTTCCGGCACCGGTGCGCTGGTCACGCAGCGAGCGCGCCGCGCTCTCCTACGGCTACGGGCTCTCGGTCTCGGCGATCCAGCTCGCCAGCGCCTACACGGCGCTTGCCAACGGCGGCATGCGCATGCCGC
>NZ_JAMZBD010000605.1:0-1592 GCF_024158685.1 Halomonas sp. 707D4
GATGGCCACCGCCACGCCCGCCGCCAGGGCGGTAAACGCTCCTACTGGAGGGCGCACGAAGCTTCGATCGCGGTGCTCGACCACCTCGACGCCGATCACGACTTCGGCACTGTTGCTGGTAGGCACCGTGGTCACGCTGGCGCCGCGCGTCACCAACTCGCTGGTCAAGAGGGTGCGAAAGCCGCGATCGAACTCGCCGCCGCTGTAAGCGACGTAGCCTTCCGGGGTGGGATCCTGGATGTGCAGGTCGCGAAAGCGTACCCGCTCGCGCTGCAGAATCTGGCCGGCTTCGTGGCGCGCCAGCACTTCCCAGTGGTGGGCGGCCTGCATGCGCTGCTGCTCGGTGTAGGGGTAGGTCGTGGCGATCGGTGCCTGGGACGTGTTGGCATAGAAGCAGCCGCCCAGCGCAAGGCTCGAAAGCCCCACGCCAAGCGCGCACCCGAAACGACGTGTTACGGCTAAAAGGCGGGTATACACCGGCTAGTTCCTTCTCTTCGCAAAAGGGCTTTTTGATAGACTAGGCCTTCTAGCCCGAAGCTTACACCTTGGGTATCGACCGCCAGGTGAAAAACTTGAATGAGTAGAGTTCCCCATGCTTGAAGACCACCGGGGCGGCCCGCGCCACGACTCGCTGCTGTCCGCCTATCCGCAGGAAGACGGCAACAGCGGCTGGATGATCAGCTACATCGATATCATGACCCTGCTGGTGGCGCTGTTCGTGGTGATCATCGCCGCCGCCGATATCAGCCCCGGCGGCGCGCAGGAGGATACCCTGGTCGGCGCCGATCAAGACACGCCCGACCCGGCGGTGGAAGCCCCCTTGCCCGCGCCGATTTCCGGCGAACTGAGCCCGGTCGCGGTCAGCGCCGCGCTCGGGGTGGCCGGCCCGCAGCCTCGGCCCGCGCTCGTCCCCGCGCCGAGCGCCCCGCCGGCGCTGCTGGCGCGCCGCGACGTTGCCATCGAGGCAGCCATCGACGAGGCGCCGTCGCAGGCCACCCCGGTGCTCGAGTGGCTGCTGCCTACGCCGCTGTTCGCCTCCAGTGCCGGCGAAGGCCCACAGGTGCGGTCACCGCCGCCGCTGGCGGACTACATGGTGATCCTCACCGACCGCCCCCCGGTCAACGTGGTGGCCCTCGACGAGACCGCGATCCAGGGCGCCATCGGTGTGACCGAGCGCTTGAATGCGCGCGTGGCCGACTCTCCCTACCTGCCCAATCTCGAAGGCGTCGAGGTCGCACGCGTGGCCGAAGGCATCAGCCTTCGCGTGCAGGACCAGCTGCTGTTCCCCTCCGCCGAGGCCGAACTGACCGACGGCGGCACGGCCCTGGTGGGCTCGCTGCTGGAAACCATCCAGCGCTTCGATGGCGAAGTGTGGGTGGAGGGGCACTCGGATAGCCGGACGATCAACACCCCGGCGTTCTCCTCCAACTGGGCGCTCTCCAGTGCCCGGGCCATCGCCATCGTCGAGGCGCTGGAGGCGGCGGGCGTGGCACCTTCGAGGCTGCGCGCCGTGGGGCTGGCGGATACCCGGCCACTGGCGGACAACGCAACGCTCGAGGGGCGGGCGCGCAACCGTCGGGTCGACGTGAATG
>NZ_JAMZBD010000606.1:0-1591 GCF_024158685.1 Halomonas sp. 707D4
GTCGGCGGCGGCCTCCTCGCCGGCCGGCCACGCATTCTTGTCCACCGGCGTGCCGCCGAGATCCGGCAACGCGGCGATGGCGTTGTTGCCGATGGAGAGCGGCGTCTGCTTGGCAGGGGTATCGCGCAGCGATAGCTGTGCCTCGGTGACGTTCTTGTGCCAGGCCTTGGCGAACGGCGTGAAGACGCTGTAGTACTCGCCCTTGCCGGTCGAGAGCGTGCCCGGGGCGAAGGCGATGGCGTCGTGATGGCCGTGAGCAGGGACGCCCTTGGCCTTGAGCGCCTCGAGCACCGTCAGATCGCGGCGACGCTCGTTGAGCGGGTACTGATGATTGAAGTGAACGCGCTCGATGTCGTGCTCGGCCACGATCTCGGTGATCGCCTTGGCGGCGCCGTCGTAGGTGTCGATGTCACGAAACAGCAGCGGAATGTTCAGCGCGTTCAGGCTCTCCTTGAGCGCGCGCACGTTGCGGTGCCAGAAATCGATCTTGTTGGCGCCGTGGCCGTGGCGCTGCCACTGCTTGACGCTTCTCAGAAACACTGCCACCACCGGCCCTTGCGCCGCCGCAGCGGCAAGGGCGGTGTTGTCGTGAACGCGAAGATCGGTGCGAAACCAGACCAGCTGTAATCCCATGGCTCCCTCCCTGGAGACTAGGTCGTGGGCGCTACCCTACAAGATGCCGGATTCGCGCAGCAGTGGGCGCAGCCGGGCGATCGCCTGGGGCAGGTCGTCGCCGAGCATGTGCACATCGCTGTCGCGAAGCTCGGCGTCGCGCAGGCGCGCCACTTCGCCGCAGACACCGAGCGGCACGTTCAGGGTCTTGGCGGTGTCCGGCAGGGCGCGGCGAACGTAGTCGTCCGCCTCGCGCTGGCCGCTGGTGAGCAGCACCATGGAGCAGTGCAGGCGCTTCACCGCCTGGGGCAGCTCGGCAAGTGGCAGGGTGTGATCGAGAAGCTGTACGCGGTAGCCCTGTTCGCTGGCCATCAGCGCGGCCATCAACACCCATAGCGGGCCCGGATCGTCGGGCATGGCGTTGAGCAGGATCAAGGGGCCGCGAGTGGCCTGGTTGGCATAGTGCAGGCGAATCCCCACCTGGCTGCGCAGAAACGCCTCCAGCGCCCGGCGCACCAGCTCGTCCGGCTCGATGGCCCACTTGGCCTCGAGGGTCTTGACCACCGGCTGCCAGAGCTCGTTGATCACCATGCTCAAGGGATAGAGGGCCAGGCTCTGCTGGTAGAGCGCCTCGAGTCTCGGCAGGTCGATGGTCTCGATGGTGGCGAGCAGCTGCTGGCGCTGGCTTGCCCAGTCGCCGGCGTCCGGCACGGGCGCTTCCACGGTTTCCGGCTGGTCGAGCAGGTCGGCCACCTGGCTCACCGGCACGCCGCGGTTGAGCCACTGCAGGATCCGCTCGATGCGGATGATGTCGTCCTGAGCGTAGAGCCGGTGCCCCTTGGGGGTACGCTGGGGGCAGATCAGACCGTAACGGCGCTCCCAGGCGCGCAGGGTCACCGAATTCACGCCGGTCAATCGGGAAACCTCCCGAATGGGGTAGAGGGGCGTGTCGGGTGGGTGGGTCGCCTTGGTACTCATG
>NZ_JAMZBD010000607.1:0-1583 GCF_024158685.1 Halomonas sp. 707D4
GGTCGGTTCCGGCCAGCGCGGCGGGGTGTCGGAAAGCGCCGCCATGCCGGGATCATAAGGAAAGCGCGGCACGCCGAGATCCGGCTGGTTGAGTCGCTTGGCGCCCAAGAGACGCCCTTCGCGGGCGGCGGGCAGCAAGTCGAGCCGGGCCTCGAGCCCGGCGTGGCGCAGCTGGTTGACCAGCGAGGTCAGAAACGCCGTCTTGCCCGCCTGGGAGAGCCCGGTCACGGCAAGCCGAAGCTGCCGGTCGCGGCCGCGCTCGAGAAGGTTGTTGAGCTCGCGACTCAAAGGCTGGAGCATGGGGCGTTTCCTCGCAGGGCGAAGGGGGTTCTGCGTGGCGAAGGGCGCATGCTCACCCCAGGCTCAGCGTGGTGCCGAGCAAGTGCTGGGCGCCGGGCACCAGCCAGACCGGATCGAGCCGAGTGTTGGCCGCCTCGATGCACACGAAGCGGTAGGCGGTTTCCGGCGCGATGTCCTCCGGGTACGCCTCGCCCGGGTGCCAGACCACCGTCGAATCGCTGGACTGCTTGGCGACCCGCAGGCGGCGCTCGCCGTCGTCGAGCAGCGCCGCCTCGTTGGTGTGGTAGATGCGATCCACCGCGCCCTGAATGGCCAGGGTGCCCTGCTGCTCGGCCTCGGCGAACTCCTTGAGCTTGTCCAGGTAGCGCGCGCCGGCCAGCCCCGTGATGCGACACTGGTGGGTGTGGGCGACGCTCAGGTAGGTATGCAGCGCGGCGCTGATCTTCACCGGCGTTTCGCCGACGTTTTCGCTGATCAGCTCGACGTTCAGGCGCTGGGCGTTGGCCTGAATGACCACCCGCGCGGTGAGCAGGCTGTGCAGACGCTCGGCAGGGGAGAGGTGGACCTCGATGCCCTCGGCGTGCTCGTCGACGGCATCGAGTCGCCATGTCGCCTGGCGCGCCAGGCCATGGAAGGGGCCGTCGCGCTCGGGGGATTCGTCGGCGTAGCGCTCGCCGGCGAACCAGGGCCAGCACAGCGGAATGCCGCCGCGAATGGTGCCCGGCAGCGCCTGGGGCGTGGCGGTGGTCCAGAGCCAGGGCGCGCCGTCGTGCGGCTTGAAGTGCAGCACCTGGGCGCCTTGCAGGACGATGACCATCTCTCCCCACGCCATGTTGAAGATCACCACGTCGCGGTCTTGCCAGGTGGCCTGCGCCTGACCGGTGACGCCTCTGACGAGCGTATCCAGGGAGTCGGGAATCATGGCATTTCCTCAAATAGGGCATATAGTAACAAGTGTGCCGAGGCGAACCTTGCCCGGCCGAGAATCAAGCAACAGTAGCGCTGTGTGCTATGTTAGGACAAGCGCGCAAGGTGGTAAAAACCTGCGCATAAGTAAAAACCAAGGAGGCGTTATGGGCTTTTTTGCATGGCTTATCATCGGTGGCCTGGCTGGCTGGATCGCCGGCAACATTATGCGTGGTGGCGGTTTCGGGATCATCGCCAACATCGGCGTGGGCATCGTGGGGGCCGTGATCGGCGGTTTCCTGTTCAGCCTGCTGGGTCTTTCCGCCGGCGGCTTCATCGGCTCGCTGGTGACCGCGACCGTGGGTGCGGTCGTCTTG
>NZ_JAMZBD010000608.1:0-1583 GCF_024158685.1 Halomonas sp. 707D4
GGTATTGGCCGCTCGGCGGCTCGTAGGCGTGAGACAGGGCGCGCCAGGTAAAGTGCTGGGCCTGTTCGCAGGCCGTGGAGAGCCGCTCGCCCGCGGCCATGCGCGCGGCCAGCGCCGAGGCGAGCGTGCAGCCCGACCCGTGGTAGCGATGGGGCAGGCGCGGCCACTGCCACTGGCGCGTGGTGTCCGGCGAGTGCAGGGTATGCACCACCAGATCCGGGTTGCCCGGCAGCGGATCGTCGGTGCCGGTGACCAGCACCGCCTGGCAGCCGCGCGAGATGAGCGCCACGGCCCGGGCGGTATCGTCGTCGGCGGCGTCGATTTCCGGGGTCAGCGCGGCGAGCTCGAAGCGATTGGGCGTCAGGATATCCACCAGCGGCAGCAGACGATCCACATAGAGGCGCCGCAAGGCGGCTGTGGACAAGTCAGCGCCACCCCCGGCCTTGAGCACCGGGTCCGCCACCACCGGCACGCCGGGAAAGCGACGAATGATGCGCTCGGCGGCCATGAGCGTCGCTTCGTCGGCGAGCAGCCCCAGCTTGATGGCGGCGACCGGAAATTCGCCCAGCGCCTCGGCCATCGCCTGCATGGCGCTCGGGTCGGCGGGCAGAACCCGCGCCACGTCATGGCAGTTCTGCACGGTGGTGGCGGTAGGGACGGTCAGCGCCCAGCCGCCGCAGCCGGCCACGGCTTCGCTGTCGGCGATCAAGCCGGCACCGCCGGTCGGGTCATGCCCGGCCAGCACCAATACGATGGGAGGAAGCGGTAGCTGCATCAAAAGGGCTTCAGGATGGCGAGCAGCACGATCGCGATCAGCGCGATCACCGGGGCCTCGTTGAACCAGCGAAAGAAGACGTGGCTCTTGGTGCAGCGGTTCTGGGCGAACTGCTTGAGATAGATCAGGCAGACGTGATGGTAGGCGATCAGGGCCACCACCAGGGCGAGCTTGGCGTGCATCCACCCCTGGCTTAGCCAGCCCGGTACGAGATACAGCATGGCAGCGCCGAACACCAAAACCAGGATCATCGACGGCGTCATGATGCCGCGATACAGCTTGCGCTCCATGGTCGCGAAGTAAGTGATCGCTTGCTCATCGCCCTGGTCACGCGCCATGGCGTGGTACACGAAAAGCCGCGGCAGATAGAACAGGGCGGCGAACCAGGTCACCATGGCTATCAGGTGCAGGGCCTTCATCCACAAATACATGCTCTCTCCTCAGGTGGTCGGCTCTTTGTCTTGGGGGTCCGAGTAGTGGTAGTAGCGCTCGATCGCCCCCCGCGTAATGATACCCGAAATTCGCTGCTGCTTCGGTCGGTAGCCATGCACCACGTAGAGCGCGCCCAGCGCCTGGTCCTGAAGCTTCAAGAACGCCTCGGAGAGCGTGGCCTGAAGCGCAACCGGCGCCATCTCCACGCGCTGCCCCGGAATCTCGAGCAGGTCGACCACCTCGTCCTCCGGGGGTGGCTCGCCCTTGAGCGCCTCGTCGTGCTCGAGCAGCCAGCGCGCCAGCGCCGCCGCCTTCATGCCCAGCACCGGCTTGTCGTCGCTGGAGCGCTCGATCAAAAGCCATACCGGGTTGGTGT
>NZ_JAMZBD010000609.1:0-1581 GCF_024158685.1 Halomonas sp. 707D4
AAACGAAGAGGGCGACCGGGAGCTTTACCGGGCCAGCAAGGCAGCGCTGAACAGCCTCACCCGCGGCTTCGCCCGCCACGAGGCGCTGCCCGCCGGCGTCGGCGTGCTCAACCTGCATCCTGGCTGGGTCAAGACCGACATGGGTGGCGACGATGCGCCGGTGACCGTCGAGCAAAGCGCTGCAGGCATTGTCGACGTAGTGAGCGCTTACTCATCTGATCCTGAGCAGCGTTTCATCGACTATACCGGCGTATCGCTTGCCTGGTAGGCCCTTTCAACCGCCTCACTTGCCGATGCAGAAACTGCCGAAGATCTCGCCGAGCAGGTCGTCGGCGCTGAACTCGCCGGTGATCTCGCCAAGCGAGGCCTGGGCGTCGCGCAGGTCCTCGGCAAGCAGCTCGCCGGCACCCATGCCTTCGAGCTGGGCGCGACCGGCCTCCAGCGCGGTGCTGGCGCGGTCCAGCGCGTCCAGGTGACGCCGGCGCGCCGAGAAGCGCCCCTCGGTGGTGGCAGCGAAGCCCATCACGTCCTTCAGATGCGCCTTCAAGTTGTCCACACCCGCTCCGGTCTTCGCCGACAGGCGCAGCGTCGGGGCGGATGTGGACAAGTCGATGCCGGCGGTCTCCGCGCTTTCGTCGATCTTGTTGCGTACTAGGGTCAGGCGCCCTCGATCCGGCAGGCGCTCGACGAACTCGGGCCAGATCGCCATCGGGTCGGTGGCCTCGGTGGTGGCGGCGTCGACCATCAGCAGCACCCGGTCGGCTTTTTCGATCTCCGTCCAGGCGCGGGCCACGCCGATCTTCTCCACCGCGTCCGGGGTGTCTCTGAGCCCGGCGGTATCGATCACGTGCAGCGGCATGCCGTCGATGTGGATATGCTCGCGCAAGACGTCCCGGGTGGTACCGGCGATGTCGGTGACGATCGCCGTCTCCTGCTCGGTCAGGGCGTTCAGAAGGCTCGACTTGCCGGCGTTGGGGCGCCCGGCGATCACCACGCTCATCCCTTCGCGCATCAGCGCCCCCTGGCCCGCGGCGCGGCGCACCGTCGAGAGCTCCTGCTGCACGGCGGCCAGGCGCGCTGCCACGTGGCCATCGGCGAGAAAGTCGATCTCCTCCTCGGGGAAGTCGATCGCGGCTTCCACGTAGACCCGCAGCTCGATCAGCCGCTCGACCAGCGCGGCCACGCGCTGAGAGAACTCGCCTTGCAGCGAGCGTACGGCGTTCTCGGCCGCCGAGCGCGAGGTGGCGTCGATCAGGTCGGCGATCGCCTCGGCCTGGGAAAGATCGAGCTTGTCGTTGAGAAAGGCGCGCTCGGAGAACTCGCCAGGCCGGGCCAGGCGGGCGCCAAGCTGCACGCAGCGCTCGAGCAGCATGTCCATGATGACCGGGCCGCCGTGGCCCTGGAGCTCCAGCACGTCCTCGCCGGTGAAGGAGTTCGGGCCCTGGAACAGCAGCGCGATGCCCTCGTCGATGATGGCATCCTCGCCGTGAAACGGCCCGTAGTGGGCGTAGCGGCTGGCCGGGCGGCTGCCCAGCATGGCGGTGGCGATATCGCCGCAGGCGGGGCCGGAGACCCGAATGA
>NZ_JAMZBD010000610.1:0-1581 GCF_024158685.1 Halomonas sp. 707D4
GGCGATCTGCTCGCGGGCCTGGCGAAGCTCGGGATAGGCGTCGCCCATCTCCGCGTCGAGCGCCTCGACCAGTTCGTGGAAGAAGGTGCCGGTGGCGCCGAGCTTGTGGCCGTGGCGCACCGCGCGGCGGATGATCCGGCGCAGCACGTAGCCGCGGCCTTCGTTGGAGGGCAGCACGCCATCGGCGATCAAAAAGGCGCAGGAGCGGATATGGTCGGCGATCACGCGCAGCGACGGCGCCTCGAGATCGTCATGCCCGGTGGCCTTCGCCGCCGCGGCAAGCAGGTTCTGGAACAGGTCGATCTCGTAGTTGGAGTGCACGCCCTGCATCACCGCCGCCACGCGCTCGAGGCCCATGCCGGTATCGATCGAGGGCTTGGGCAGCGGGTTGAGGTTGCCCTCGCTGTCACGGTCGAACTGCATGAAGACCAGGTTCCAGATCTCGATGTAGCGGTCACCGTCCTCTTCCGGGCTTCCGGGCGGGCCGCCCCACACGTCGGCACCGTGGTCGAAGAAGATCTCCGAGCTCGGGCCACACGGGCCCGTGTCGCCCATCTGCCAGAAGTTGTCCTCGTCGAGCTTGGAGAAGCGCTCGGGGTCGATGCCCACCTCGTCCTTCCAGATGCGCTCGGCCTCGTCGTCGCTGATATGCACCGTGACCCAGAGCTTCTCCTTGGGAAGCCCCAGGGTTTCGGTCAGAAAGGTCCAGGCGAAGCGGATGGCGTCACGCTTGAAGTAGTCGCCGAAGCTGAAGTTGCCCAGCATCTCGAAGAAGGTGTGGTGGCGCGCGGTGTAGCCGACGTTGTCCAGGTCGTTGTGCTTGCCGCCAGCGCGCACGCAGCGCTGGGCAGAAGTGGCGCGCACGTAGGGGCGCGGGTCGCGACCCAGAAAGACGTCCTTGAACGGCACCATGCCCGCGTTGGTGAACAAGAGTGTCGGGTCGTTGCCGGGCACCAGCGAGCTCGAGGGAACCACGGTATGCCCGTGTTCTTCGAAATAGGAAAGAAAGGCCTGCCTGATCTCTGCGCTTTTCATAGGGGTTCCGTGGCGATAAAGCGTGATGCCCCCGACGCTGTTGCGGCTACCTCGGGGCACGCAAAACATCCATTATAACGAAGTTGTCACGCGACTAAAGCCACGATGCATCGCGTCGCGGTAAAGGAAGGCAGGCTTGGGGGTGTCAGGCGTCCCGGGGCGAGAGCGCGTGGCGGATCTGATCGAAGTCGAAGCCGCGATTGGCGAGAAAGCGCTCGCGGCGGGCGCGCTCCTTGGGAGGCAGGTTGGCCGCGGGCTCGCCGAAACGGCGCTGGCAGGTCTCGGCGGCGAGTTCGAACCAGTCGATGCGCTCCTGGCGCTCGACCTCGGCGATGGCCGCCGCCAGCACCTCGCCGTTCACGCCGCGAAGCCGGAGCTCCTGTTTGATGCGAATGACGCCCTGACCGCGCAGGATGCGCGTGCGCACGAAGCTCTCGGCAAAGCGGGCATCCGACTGGAGCCCCTGCTCCTCGAGGGCGTCGAGGCAGGTCTGGATGTCGTCGGCTTCGAAGGATTTCTTGACGAGCCGGTCGAAAAGCTCGGCGC
>NZ_JAMZBD010000611.1:0-1573 GCF_024158685.1 Halomonas sp. 707D4
GTTCAAGCCCTGGGCGAACTACGCCTGCGCCTACCGTGCCCGCTACGGCACCTGGCCGGTGTGGAACCAGAAGTCTGCGGCGAACATGAGCCAACTGGTCGACCGCGTGGGCGCCGAGCGCGCCCCCCGCGTCGCCGCGCACTATCTCAAGCTGAACAACCAGTTCTACACCGCCCGTATGCACCCGGTGAGCCTGTTGCTGCAGGACTGCGAGTCGATCGCCACCCAACTGGCCACCGGCCAGCAGGTGACGCAAGCCAAGGCTCGCCAGGTGGACAGCACGCAATCCAACCTGAGCAACGCGGAGGAGGCCAAGCGCATCATGGCCGAGCGCCGCCAACAACGGGAGACGTCCTCATGCTGACCGATCACGAATCCGACCAGGTGCTGGAACTGGTGTACGCCACCGCAGAAGTGCTGGGGCAGGAGATCCGGCCCGGCGCCGCGGTGCTGATCGCCGATGACCTGAGCGGCTACCCGTTCGGCGAAATCCGCCGCGCTTTGGCCCGCTGCCGCGCCGAGCTGCACGGCAAGCTCACCCTGGCGGCCATCATTGACCGCCTGCCCAGTGCAAACGCGCACCTACTGCCCAACGAGGCCTGGGCGCTGGCGCTGCGTAGTACCGACGAGCAGGACACCGTGGTGTGGACGGCGGAGATCGCCCGGGCGTTTGGCGTGGCTCGCCCGGTGCTGGCCGGCGGCGACAAGGTTGGGGCCCGCATGGCATTTCTCGCCGCGTACGAGCGGGAAGTAGAGACCGCCAAGGCGGAAGGGCGCCAGCCTGGCTGGCAAGCGTCGTTGGGCCATGACCCGCAACGCCGCGAGATCGTGCTGAACGAGGCCGTCACCGCCGGCAAGCTCCCCGCGCCGAACGTCGCCCATCTGCTACCGCCACCGGAAAAGCCGTTGACCGAGGCGGGCAAGCGCCAGCGCAAGCAGGTGGTCAGCCAGCTGCGCGACCTGATCAATCAACCGGGCGATGACAAGGCCCGGGCACGCCGCGAAGCGCGCGAGCAGGAAGAAGCCCGCCGCCGTGAATTACTCGAGCAAGCCGGCGCACCGCTGGCCGCCATGGGAGGACGTTAAGCCATGAACACCGCATTTCAACCTAGTGGCACCGAGGTCAAGCACGCCGCGTTCACCGATCACCGCCGGAGCGGGCAGCTCAGCCAATCTCGGCGTCGGGTCATCAATGCCCTGGCCGGTGGCGCCAAGACACGCAACCAGCTTGCCGAATGCACAGGCCTGCCGCTCGCCAGTATTTGCGGCCGGTGCCGTGAACTGCTCGATCTGGACTACATCGACGTTGCCGGCATGAGCGCCGATAGTCCTGCACGCCAAGTGCTGGGGCTGACGGAAGAAGGGCGCGAGGCGATGAGCCGGGCCGCCGGGGGTGGAGCATGATGCGCCAGGCCTACGAGCAGCCACAGTGCCCCCAGTGCAGCTACCGAAAGCCGCCGGCGGAGTTTCGCGAGCCGGGTACCGGGCTGGCGCTGCCGGCGTGCAAGAGCTGCATGCGCAAAATGCAACGCGGGAGGGCTCGGGCATGAACGATCAACCCAAGGGCGGACAG
>NZ_JAMZBD010000612.1:0-1570 GCF_024158685.1 Halomonas sp. 707D4
ATTCACTACCTCAACGACGACGGTGTGACCTACCGACAAGACACCGCCTGGCGTGCCACCCTCGACCGCCACTGGCAGCGCGAGGCGCTCGGCGAGGCGCTCGCCGAGTTCGATGCCATCACGCCCCAGGGGCCGCTGGAGCAGCGCCGCCACAAGCTCAGCTTCCTGAGCGACGACAGCGACGACATCACCCTGCGCCTGACCCACCACCTCAAGCAGCGCGGGCTGCGCTGCACCGTGGTCCACAGCCACGGGCGCTACGTCGACATCCTGCCCGAGGCGGCTTCCAAGGGCCTGGCGGTCGCGCACGTGCGCGCGCACCTCGGCGTCGACGAAGCGGCGCTCTACGTAGCGGGGGATTCCGGCAACGACCTGGACATGCTGCGCGCCTCGAAATGCTCGATCCTGGTGGCCAACTACAGCGACGGTCTGGCCCAGGCGCCGGGCATGGATCACGTCTACGTCGCCCGCGCCTCCCACGCCCAGGGGGTGATCGAGGGCGTGCAGCACTTCCAGGGCCGCTCGCCGACGCCTGCGGCCAAGGACATCGCCTCATGAAGCTCAGCGCACTCACACTGGTGCGCGGGCGCCGCGAACACCTGATCAACCTGATGCTAAGCCTCGACGCCCAGACCCGCCCGCCGGAGGAGCTGGTGATCGCCTGGATGCAGCCAGAGGCGCACGCGAACCTGCCCGAGGTCGGCTTTCCCGTGCGCCACGTGTTCGTCGAGAGCGAAGCGCTGCCGCTCGCTCGCGCCCGCAACGCCGCGGTCGAGGCGGCATCCTTCGATGCCCTGGTGTTTCTCGACGTCGACTGCATCGCTTCCCCCACGCTCATCGAGCGCTACCGCCAGGCGCTGCTCGAGCGCGCCGCGCTCTATATCGGCGAGGTGCACTACCTGGCCGCCGGGGCAGTGCCACGCCTTGAAAGCGGCGCCCTCGACGTCAAAGCGCTTCACGCGGCCGGCGAGCGCCACCCGGCGCGCCCGGCAATCGAGGAGCACGAACTGCGCCCGGAGCCGGACCACGGCAACCTGTGGGGGCTGTCGTTTGCTTTGATGAAGGCGGATCATCGCCGCGCCGGCGGCATGGACGAAGGCTATGTGGGCTACGGCGGCGAGGAGACCGACTACGCCTGGCGGCTCGAAAGCGTGGGCGTTCCGCTTTTCTGGGTCGGCGGGGCGCTCGCCTGGCACCAGCACCACGCGGTGTACGCGCCGCCCTGGCCGCACTTCGAGGCGATCCTCACCAACGCCCGGCGTTTTCAGGCCCGATGGGGGCGCTGGTGCATGGAGTACTGGCTGGATCAGTTCGTCAAGGCCGGGGCGATCCGCTGGTCGCCCCGGGCGGCGGATATCGAGCTTCTTCGCTACCCGACGTCGGATGAGATCGAGCGCGCGCGCCTGCCCGAGAGCGCGCGCTTTGGCTAGCGGTCGGCGGCCTGTGCCAGCGCCGCATCCACGGCCTTGGCATTGAGCGCGGCGGCGGTGGGCTCGCCTTCCCAGAGCCCATCGACGCAGGCCTCCAGCCACTCGGCGGCGCGGCGGGCGGCGTCTTCGTCGAACAGCGT
>NZ_JAMZBD010000613.1:0-1568 GCF_024158685.1 Halomonas sp. 707D4
CCCCAAAGCGACGAGACCAGCAGCGCCTACGCCACCGCCGAAGCCGCCTACGAAGGCGGACGCTTCATCGCCGGCGACGTCATGAAAAGCGCCTACCTCGCCCACCAGTGGCCACGCTTTGCGAACCTCTTCCACGCCCGCACGCCCCAGGGCGAAGGCTTCGCGGAGCTGGTGGATAGTCTCTATGCGCCGCTGTTCAAGGCCGTGAAAAAGCCCTGATGGATTGCGGGAGCGGTCGTGTCTCGCGGATGGAACGCACTGTCAAGATCGATCAAGGCTGGATGTTGGCAGTGCGCGAGGCGGTGATGACCTCACCGCCATGATCAGTCCTGCAGCCAAGGTATGCCGTGGGGCGGCCATCGTGGCTCGAATGGTTGGAGCCTTCAACGATGGTCGCGCCGCAGCCGGTTTTATCGCCTACCCGCGCCACGGGTTGGCCCTCTACATGAGAAGGCGAGCCGGAAACGATTTCGGTAGTGCCGTGACCGGGGATGGGACAGCGGTGCAGGTCGCCCTGCCGGGCTACAGGTTTCATCGGCAGATTTCCCATTGGCCATTGCGTTGGATGAAGTAGGGTCTTACTCTGCTTGAAATATCATTCTCTTGAATATGATTAAACCTTATCGGAACCTGGACTCCCTCTGTTGTTAGCCAAGCAACACGGCTATTTGCCCCCAAGTTTAACGTCATTGGCTCCTCAGGGAAGTCGTTCAACTGATAAACATCTGGGTTATCAAAGTACATGTCGTAGCTGAATCGATGGCGCACGTACTCTTCTGGCGTATTCGAGGCAATAGCGAGCTCTTCGGTTCTGATCGCGGCGGCGTTCAGTAAGGCCTCGTTATCGCCTGCCGCAAACAGAGCATGTAGCCGACGGTATTCATGGGTCAGGCTATCGCGAGTAGCGGCGTTGTCTTGCAGCACATCGCCTTCTTCCCAACACCAGGTTGGCATCGACTGTCGGTTGTTAAAAGAGATATTTAACGTTTCATAACGTCCATTGCTGGTAAACTCGATATCGCTTTCCCGAGGCTGCAAGGGAGCCGATGGATCTACCGAGACGACTTCAGGCTTAGCATCTTCCACTCCGGGCCTCATTACCACTTCAAATGCAGTATTGGCCTCGGTGTTTGGATTCTGGCCCGGTTCCCAGTAAAGCAACGACACCTTTATTTGATCTTCGGCCCAATATCCGCCATCTATCCATGTGTTTAACCCAATTGTATTGTTACCGGTCTTGGTATATTCAGTAATTGGCTGGCGGCGATCAAAATTGCTGGCGACCCCGGTAAAGTCCAACATAATGTCCTGTATATAGAGGGATGATGCAAGGTCATTCACGCTCCAACGTACGCCAAACTGATACTCGGTTTCCTGTGCCATGGCGGGCAAGCTGATCAGCGTCGCCAGCAAGAGCCAACGGTGGATAAGGGGTTTCATCATACGGCTGGGTCTCTTGGTGATCTGCAATGCTGGTATTAACTAGTTAGGGCGCTGCTCGAGGCGGTGATGATCTCACCGCCATGATCGGTCCCGCAGACTAGGTATGCCGTGGGGCGGCCATCGTG
>NZ_JAMZBD010000614.1:0-1562 GCF_024158685.1 Halomonas sp. 707D4
GGCCAGCGTCACGCGCCACGGCACTGCCGGGTCGTCGGCCTTGGCCACCAGCTCGTCGATCTGGGTGAAGAAGCCGCGGTCGTCCGCTTTCAGCGGGTGGCGCACCAGGCGCGCCACGACCCAGTCGCCGTCACCGATGCTCGCCTCGTCGAGGCTGCGCTTGATGCGCGCCTTGATGACGTTGCGAATCGAGGGGTGATCCGGCACCACGGCGAGACGATCCTCGCGCTTTTGCACGCGCGCGACGAAGCGGTCCAGGCCGGGCTCGATCAGCTTTTCCGGGTCGACGGACTTCTTGTCGCCGTTTTCATGGATGACCGCCTCGACGCGGTCGCCGTGAATCACCTTCTTCATCGCGGGGGGCGGCACGAAGTAGGAGTCGCCGCCGTCGGTCTCGAGAAAGCCGAAACCCTTCTCGGTGGCCTTGATCACGCCTTCGGCGCGGGGCGTGGTATCACGAATCTGTTGCTTGAGCTGGGCAAGCACGGAGTTATTTTGCAGCATGAGCTCGATCAGTTGGCGAGAGTAGGCTGCCACTATACGGATTCCCGGCCACCGCGCCAATTACCCCGCCGGCCACCACAAGGCCTGCGCCGCCAGGTCAACGACTTACCCGCGCCTGGCGTTATCGGTTAAGCTCGACGCCCCACGTTTACCGCAACGAACCAAACCAAGGAGCGCCCGATGACCCCCCGGCTGATTGTTTCCGACCTGGATGGAACGCTTTTGGGACGCGACCACACCCTGCACGACAGTACCATCGAGGTGCTGCGCGCGCTGGTCGAGCAGGGCCATCACCTAGCGCTGGCTTCGGGGCGCCACTACCTCGACATGCGCGTGTTTCGCGACCAGCTCGACGTGCCGATGCACCTGATCAGCAGCAACGGCGCCTACACCCACGACCCGAGCGACATGCTGCTCGACGCCCACCACGTCGACCCCGGCAAGGCCCGCGCGCTGATCGAGCTTTCACGCCCGGCCAACGTGCGCCTGAGCCTCTACCTGGACGACGCCTGGTACATCGACTCGGAATCCCCCAGCCACCTGGGCATGCACGCCGCCACCGGGTTCGTCTACCAGGTGGTGCCGCCGCGCGAGATGCCTTGTGAGGGCATCGGCAAGGTGCTCTACGGCGGAAGCCCCGATGCGCTTGCAAGGATCGAGGCGCGGGTGCGCGAGATCGGCGGTCGCGATCTGCACGTGACCTACTCGACGCCGGATTCGCTCGAGATCATGGCCGGCGGCGTCAACAAGGGCGTGGCGCTGGCAGCGCTTCTGGAGCGCATCGACGTGAAGGCCGAGGAGTGCCTCGCCTTCGGCGACAACTTGAACGATGTCGAGATGCTGAGCCTGGCCGGCGAGGCGCACTACATGCACAACGCCCACCCGGAGATGGCCGAACGCCTGGGGCGCGGGCGCCAGATCGGCCACCACGGCGAGGCCGGGGTGGCGACGCTTCTGCGCGAGCGCTTCGGGCTCTGAGCGGCCCTGGCGTGCGCCTCGCTGCGTTCAGGGGCGGGCGCGGTCGGCCCGCGCGGGTTCCTTGTCGAGGCGCTTGAGCT
>NZ_JAMZBD010000615.1:0-1556 GCF_024158685.1 Halomonas sp. 707D4
CCAGGTGATCCAGGTGATCCGGGCGACCCTGGTGATCCAGGCGATCCAGGCGATCCAGGCGATCCAGGCGATCCAGGCGATCCAGGCGATCCAGGCGATGGGCTACTAGATCCAACTCAAGCAGCGGTAGCCGCTCTATTAGGCAGCCTCGAAGCCACGTTGGGTATCGAAGCAGGCTTGCTCAGTGACTTAGTGGATAACACGGAAGGTTTGAGGGACCTGTTGAACGATGCGTTAAGCCCGCTCCTGGGACGTGAGTTCACGCCCGATGACCCTAATGGCCTGGATGAACTCGATGGGCTGGTGAGTGAAGTGGCCGACCAACTGGGGGGGCTGCTCGACCCGGTCATCGCGCCACTGCTCGGTGAAGGACTGTCGGAAGCAGTATTCGACGCCATCGGCCTGCAGGTGGATTACGCTACCGACAGCATCACCAACCTGCTTCAGGACGGTCTGTTGGGTGGAGTATTGGCGGGACTGGGGCTTGCCGGAACCTTGGAAGGGCTGATCGGTGAAGATGGCCAGCTCGATGCGCTTCTACAAACGCTGCTGGGTGAAGGCAGCCTGATTGCTGGAACGCTCACCGAGCAAGGGCTGATTGGCGGGTTACTGGCAAGCGACGGAGCACTGGGAAGCGCATTGGCCGAAAATGGGCTCTTGAACCTTCTACTAGCCGAGGAGGGGCTGGTAGGTGGCTTGCTGGCCCAAGGCAGCGTGCTCAATACCCTCCTCTCTGCACTGCTCGATGACCAGGAAGTGTTGGGCAGCCTGCTCTCCGGCGTGCTGGGCGACGATGGCGGTGCGCTGAGTGGGCTGCTGCGCAACGGTGCCATGGAAGGATTGCTGGATGAATCAGGGCTGCTGGCCATGATACTGGGCTCCCAAGGCGTACTAGGGGAAGTGATCGACACTCTCGAGGTCTCGCTGGGTGAGCTGGCCGCTAGCCTGGGCCTCGACCTGGGTGACCTGCTGGGCGGTGAACTCTTGCCTGGGTTACTCAACGAGGGTGGTGCCGTCGACAGTCTGCTGGACGCTCTAGTGGGTGAAGGCGGTATCGTGACCCAACTGCTGGGAACAGGGGGAGCCGGGGGCGCCGTGGCCGAGGAGTTGCTGGGGGCCGAGGGGCCGCTGGCAACGCTGTTGGATAGCCTGGTGGGCGAAGCGGGCCTGCTGACGACCCTGCTGGAAGATTCCGGGCTCGGTGGAGACCTGACCAGCGAGCTTCTCGACGGCCTGCTGGGAGAGGATGGGCTTCTCGCTGGCCTGCTGGGTGAGGGTGGCCCGCTAGGCGATCTGTTCGGCGATGCCGATTTAATCGACGGCCTGCTCGGCGATCAGGGTCTGTTGGCGGGCTTGGTGAACGGTCTGCTCGGCAGCGGCGGTCTGCTCGACGGCGTTCCCTTGGACGACACCGCGTTCTTGAACGACCTGCTCGACAGCATCGTTGGCCCCACGGGCCTGCTGGCGGGGCTCTCGGTCTCGGCGGAGGTGGCGCTGGGGCTCCAGGCGGAGCTGATGGCCAACCTGTTGGGCCCGGACGGATTGCTGGCTGGCGT
>NZ_JAMZBD010000616.1:0-1552 GCF_024158685.1 Halomonas sp. 707D4
CCATCTGGATCACGAACAGCTGCAGCAGGCTCAGGCCCGGCTGCATGTCGTTGACCACCACTTCCAGCAGACCCACGGTCAGGAAGATGGCCATGGGGTCGTTCGAGGCACTCTCGATCTCGAGGGTCGACTTCAAGCGCTTGTTGATATGGATGTTGGCGTTGCGCAGCAGCGAAAATACCGCCGCGGCGTCGGTGGAGCCGACGATGGCCCCGAGCAGAAGCCCTTCCAGCGGCGAGAGCCCGAGGATATAGGTGGCCGCGAGGCCGGTGACCACGGCGGTGACCAGCACGCCGAGGGTGGCGAGCAGCGAAGCGGGTTTCCATACCGCCTTGATGGAGGCGACCGGCGTCTGCAGGCCGCCGTCGAACAGGATGACGGCGAGCGCCATCGTGCCCAGGGCGTGGGCCCAGACCGGGTTGTCGAAGGCGATGCCGCCGATACCGCTTTCGCCGGTCAGCATGCCGATGATCAGAAACAGCACCAGTACCGGAAGACCCAGGCGCGCGGAGAGCTTGCTCGAGAGAATGCCGACCAGAATGACCACGGCGGCCAGAAGAATCAGTTTGTCGATCAAAAACATGACGTGTCCTTCACACATGACTCGAATGACGAGGGAAGCACGCCCTCAGGGCGTGGATGAGCGTGTCACGATGGCGGGTGTGAAGGCGGGGCGCGCGAGCGGGCGAGTCGGTACGCCTCGGGGTGGCCATGGCCGGGGTCGGGCGCAAGGCCTCTATGTCCGCCGGCGCGATTCACCCACGGCCAGTAGTGCGTCGCAGGCAGCGCCTCGTGGCCGGGGTCATAGGGCAGTACGGCAGGATCGCCCTTGGCCTCGCTGTGCTGAATGCGCGGCAGTGCCGGAAGGTAGGCATAGCCGCGCGGGTCGCTGTGCGAGGTGGCGACGTGCTCGTCGCGCTTGACGTCCTGCAGCTCGATGGCGTGAAGGTGGTTCGAAAGCCCGAGCAGCAGGATGGCGAAGCAGGCCCAACCCAGCCACCGCTCGATGCGGGAGACGGCGCTTGGCAGGCGAGGCTGGTCGGGGCGTGACGGCATGGCGACTTCCTGTAGGGAGCGCCTATCTTCCGGCCTGGAGCGTGAAACCGTCAAGTCGAACCGCCCGGGCGCGTCATATCGTGCCGGGCGTCGCCAGCGGCACCACGTCGACCTCCACCTCCAGGCGGTGGTGGCCCCCGCCATTCATCACCCCTTTGAGCGGTGCCACGTCGAAGTAGTCCCGCCCCCAGGCCAGCACCGGGTGGCGCTCGCCGGCCAGCGTCCCGTTGGTGGGATCGAGGGCGAGCCAACCCCACTCCGGCACCCACAGCGCGAGCCAGGCGTGGGAGGCGTCCGCCCCGACCAGCCGGGGCTGGCCCGGTGGCGGCTCGGTTTCCAGGTAGCCGCTGACGTAGCGCGCCGAGAGTCCGATCGAGCGCAGCGCGCCGATCATCAGGTGGGCGAAGTCCTGGCACACGCCGCGGCGGTTGGCCAGCACCTCCGAGAGTGGCGTGGCGAGCGTCGTGAAGCTCGGGTCGTACTCGAACTGTTCGTG
>NZ_JAMZBD010000617.1:0-1551 GCF_024158685.1 Halomonas sp. 707D4
GGCCAGCAGCACGCCGATCAGCCCGCCATGAAAGCTCATGCCGCCATCCCAGACGCGGAAGACCCATAGCGGGTCGGCGGCCCACTGCCCCAGGCCGTAGAAGAAGGCGTAGCCCAGGCGACCACCTGCCACCACACCAATGGCACAGTAGAACAGCAGATCGCTGATGTCGTCGTTGGTCAGCCCGATGCGCGAGGCGCGCTTGCAGCCGAGCCACCAGGCGGCCACGAAGCCCACCACGTACATCAGGCCATACCAGTGCACCTGTAAAGGCCCGAGGGAAATTGCCACGGGGTCAATCGCGGGATAGTTGATCATCAGCCGTCTCTATGTAAGCGAACCAGTAATGGCGGTGGGCGAGCCTGGCGTTTCAGCCGAGCACGAAACGCAACCCGACCACGGCCAGCAGCAGCGCAAAGGATAACCGCAATACGCGCGCTGGCAAGACGTGGGCGAGCTTGACGCCTAAGCGGGCGAAGGGGACGCTCGCCAGCACGATGCCGAAGAATGCCGGCCACATGACGAACCCCGTGGCCCAGGCGGGAAGCAAGGGATTGCCCCACCCCACCACCACGAAGGTGAGCGCGCCCACCAGGGCGATGGGCAGCCCGCAGGCCGCCGAGGTGCCCACGGCCTGGGTCATGGTGGCGCCGCAGCGCGAAAGCCAGGGTACGGTCATCGCCCCACCGCCGATCCCGAACAGCGCCGAGATCGCCCCGACCACGCCGCCGGCAAGGGTCATGGCGACCCTGCCCGGCGCCAGACTGCCGGGCCTGGGCTTGAGCCCGAACACCATCTTGGCGGCCAGCAGCAGCACGAATACGCCGAACAGCGTACCCAGTACCGTGCCGGAGAGATTGCCCGCGATGAACACGCCCCCGATGGCACCGAGCATCAACCCCGGCAGCAGCGCCAGGAACCACCCCTTGTGGATGCTGCCCTTGCGGTAATGGCCGAGCGTGGACGACGCCCCGGTGACCACGATAGTGGCCAGCGACGTGCCCACCGCCAGGTGCATGGCGATCTCCGGCGCCACGCCTTGAAGATCGAAGGCGAACACCAGCGCCGGCACGATGATCAGCCCACCGCCGACGCCGAACAGCCCCGCCATGGTACCGGCGGCCGCCCCGAGTGCCAGGTAGCCGAACAGGGTGAGGGCGATACTCATGGCGCGAGGTTCTCCGCTGGCAGAAAAGTGACAGGGACGTACGTGACAGAGTCGCACGTGACAGAGTCGTACATGAAAGGGGCGCCGGGTTCGGGAAGGCATTGCATGGTCGGCTGATCCGTGGCTGCATGGTCGATATCGCCTCAGATGATACCATCAACCCTTACCGAGAGCGCGGGCATGTTGCCCGCCCCGCCACGCAACAGAGCCACGACGACCATGTGTCTGATCACCTTCGCCTGGCAGCCCGGCAGCGCCACGCCCTTGAAGCTCGCCGGCAACCGCGATGAGTTCCACGCCCGCCCGACCGCGCCGCTCGACTACTGGCAGGACGTGCCCGGGCTTCTCGGCGGGCGCGACCTGCTGGCCGGCGGCACCTGGCT
>NZ_JAMZBD010000618.1:0-1550 GCF_024158685.1 Halomonas sp. 707D4
TCTCGCCCTGGGTCGGGTCCATGCGCATGTCGAGCGGGCCGTTGCGCATGAAGCTGAAGCCGCGCTCCGGGTCGTCGAGCTGCGGCGACGAGACGCCGATGTCCAGCAGCACCCCGGCGAGCTTGCCGTGAAGACCGAGCTCTTTGGCGTACTCGCCCAGACGGGCGAACTCGCGACGGGTGATCGAAAAGCGTGGATCAATGATCCCAGTGGAGGCCTCGATGGCCTGGGGATCGCGATCCATGGCCAGCAGCCGGCCCTCGTCGTTCAAGCGCGAGAGAATCAAGCGCGAGTGTCCGCCGCGCCCGAAGGTGCCGTCGAGATAGACGCCGTCCGGCGCATGCACCAGCACGTCGACCGCGCCGTCTAGCAAGACGCTCGTATGGCGAAAGTCGGTAACGGGCTGGCTTGCAGAGGACATGATACGCTCGCAGGATGTCGAAAGCCCCCGCGCGGGGGCCTTTATGGAAATGGGGAGTCGGCCGATAAGCCGGGTTCTGTCGTGGACAGTCATTCCTCTAGGCGCTTTGTCGCCAAAGCGCTCAAGCAACCTACCCGGACCCAGCGCGGGCCACGCCAACGGGTCCCTATTTGGTCTTGCTCCGAGTGGGGTTTACCATGCCACGCACTGTTACCAGGCGCGCGGTGCGCTCTTACCGCACCCTTTCACCCTTACCGGCCACCAGACGAATCTCGTGGCTTAGGCGGTCTACTCTCTGCTGCACTGGCCGTCGGCTCTCGCCGCCCAGGCGTTACCTGGCACTCTGCCCTGTGGAGCCCGGACTTTCCTCCCCTGCGCACGCGCAGCGGCGACTGTCTGGCCAACTCCGGCGGCAAGCATACCAGCGCCCCGCCCGCGTCTCAATGCCCTGTTTTCAGTGCTAAGTTTGCAGTGCCTCGTTCAAGCGGCGCTTTCAACGCCACGCCATGCTCACGCCTCGGGCTTCATCGCCTGCAGCCGCGCGTACCACTCCTTCTTGCGCCCACCGAGAAGGCTCGCGGCGATATTGGCACCCTGCTTCACGCCCACGCCCTCGTCGTGCAGGGCCTTGAGAAGTCGCTCGTCGTCGATGTCGCGGGCCTGGCGCTCGTCCATCGCCGGGGCGCCGGCGATCATCACCACGAACTCGCCCCGCCCCTGATTGGGGTCGTCGGCGAGAACCCCCAGAAGCTCCTGGGCACTTCCCTGCAGGAAGGTCTCGAAGGTCTTGGTCAGCTCGCGAGCCAGCACGATGGCCCGCCCGGGCAGCTGCTCGGCCAAGGCCTGCAGGGTCTGCTCGATACGGTGGGGCGACTCGTAGAACACCAGGGTCTCCTCGCGCGCGGACCACTTCTCCAGTGCTTGGCGCCGGGCAGCGGGCTTGGCAGGCAGAAAGCCTCCGAAGGTGAAGCGGTCGGTGGGCAGACCCGCGGCACTGAGCGCGGTGACCAGTGCACAGGCGCCGGGCAGCGGCACCACGTGGCGCCGCCGGGCGCGCAGCTCGCGCACCAGCACGAAGCCCGGATCGCTGATCAAGGGGGTGCCGGCATCGCTGATCAAGGCGATGTCC
>NZ_JAMZBD010000619.1:0-1547 GCF_024158685.1 Halomonas sp. 707D4
ATTCACCTCGCACCCGGCCTCCTCCATGGCCTCGCGGCGGGCGACCGCCTCGAGCGTCTCGCCCTCCTCGACGAGCCCGGCCACCAGCTCGAGTTTCCAGGGCGAGCGCGGATCGTCGATGGCGCCAGCGCGAAACTGCTCGACCAGCACCACCGCATCGCGCTGCGGGTCATAAAGCAGCACGCCGACGGCGTCGAAGCGGCTATGGATTTCACGCCGCATCGTCTGGCTCTCGCCGCCTTCGAAAAGGCGATGCTTGAGCGTCAGCTCCTCGAGACGGAAAAACCCCTGGTAGAGGGTTTCGCGCCTTTCGAGGGTCACGTCCGCGCGGGTGAGTTCGGGGCTCGCAAGCTCAGGAGCGAGCGGCGGCAAGAGGCTGGATGCCATGGGGCACTCCCGGTCGACACAATCGATCCATTATCAATGCTTGCCGCCGGGAATGCCAATTTGCGTCGCGCTAGAGCGACTGCAGAAACCCCTGCGCCTCACGCCGGAGTGCTTCGTCCGAGAGCTGGCGATTGTCGCGGGCGGTGCCTTGCACGGCGCGCTCAGCGTACCGGCGAGCGCCTTCGGTATCGCCCTCCTCTTTCAAGAACGCCGCGTAGTAGTAGTTGACGTCGATGCCGTCCGGGCGAATCTCGAGCGCCCGCTGGAACATGCGCTCGGCGGTGTCGCTGTTGCCGAAACCCAAAGGCCGCCCCGGTGCCCGGTCGTAAAGCGCGCCCAGGGTGACGTAGGCCGAGCCGTTGCTGCCCTGGGGGTCGATCTCGATGGCACGCTCGAGCACGTCGCGCGCCTGCTTGGCGGTACCGAGCGCGCCGAGTCCGCCCCGCTCGCGGGCGTAGGAGGCCAGAATGATGCCCTGCCAGACCAGCACGTCGGCAGCACCCGGGTTCTGCTCGGCCAGCGTCGCGGCCTCGCTGCTCAACGCCTCGAGGGTGCCCTGGCGCTGGTTGGCGGGAAGCTCCGTCACCGTGTGCTCCCAGCGATTCTGCAGGGAGAACAGCTCGTCCTGGTAGGCGCTGGCGGCAAGCGGTGACAGCGTGAGGGCGCCGCCGAGTGCCAAGGCTATCAGCCAGCGAGAAGAGTGCGTGCGCATGAAAAGCTCCTTGTTTATTGTTGTCGCCTGAAAAGGATCAAAGAGCGAGCGACGCTCGCCCTCAGATCACTGTAACGAACGTTTGAATGACTCGCCAGGAGTAATCGTCGCTCGCCGAAGCGACGCGCTCGCCTGGCCCTGCTGCTCGATAAGGAAGTGCCCATGAAAGGCCGCAACATGACCCGCTGGCGCGACCCGGCCAAGGACCCGCGCCAGGCTCCCAAGAGCAACCTGATCACCCAGGCGGGCGCCGAGCGCCTGCGTGGCATCCTCGACCATCTCTCGCGGGTGAAGCGCCCGGCGCTCTCCGCCAAGGTGGGCGAGGCCGCCGCCCTGGGCGACCGCTCCGAAAACGCCGACTACACCTACAACAAGAAAGAGCTCAACCGGGTGATCGCGCGCATTCGCTACCTGACCAAGCGCCTCGACGAGCTGCAGGTGGTCGATC
>NZ_JAMZBD010000620.1:0-1538 GCF_024158685.1 Halomonas sp. 707D4
GACGTCGAGGCCTTCCAGGCATACCAGGAGCACTATGCACGCCTCGTCGCCGCCCGCCCGAACATCGAGGCGATCCCATCATCGCTCGACCGGGCGCGCTACGGCCAAGACGTCGAGGCGCTCGTCGACAGCGGCTACCGCTTTCTCGCGAACAGCCCCGAGATCGCCATCGACCCGCTCGAGGCGCACGTCGTGATGCCCGAATACGGCCTCGACGTCTCGCCCCGCCTGAGCGCCGAACTGCGCTTCGACGGGCAGGCGCTCTCCCGAGAGGCGCTCTACGCCCTGGCGCTCACGAGCGACCTGGTCGTCGGCGACGCTCTCGATGCCCAGATGCCCATGAGCGGCGAACAGGCGAGCCAGTACCTCTTGCAGCGCCTGTTCTTCGACGTTCGCCTGACCACGCCGCCGCGCGAGGTGCTGGAGCAGTTGCCGCTGATGGTCGGCCTGATGATCGACCCGGATCGCGACGAGCAGACGCTGACCTGGGATCAGGGGCGGCTGAGCATCAATGGCGAAGCGGTGATGTAGACACCACACTTTCATTTGGAAACCATCGAGGGATCGAGCATGTGGGTCATCAAGCTGATGCGGATCGTTTTCATTCTGGTGGGGGCGGCCTTGCTGGTGCTCGCCGTCTCTCTCTTTCAGCAATCGCGCGCGTTTCACGCCAAGGCCGACTCCACCGAAGGCAGGGTGGTCGAACTGGTAGAGTCGCGCTCCCAGGACTCCACCACCTACCGTCCGGTCGTGACGTTCACCACCGACGACGGTACTCGAGTGCAGTTCACCTCGCGGGAGGGAAGCAACCCGCCGCGCTACGCGCCCGGCGAGCGCGTCGAGGTGCTTTTCGACCCCGACAACCCGCGAAATGCCCGTCTCGACGGCTTGTTCGACACGATCGGCGCCTGGATGATCGTCGGAGGAATCGGCGCCGTGTTCCTTGCCGGCGCTGTGGGCAGCCTGCTGTTTTCGCGTTTCACCGCCTCCCAGAACGCACGACTGCGCGAACAGGGGCTGCGCCTTGAAACCACCTACCAGGGCGTTGAGCGCAATACGGGGCTCTCCGTCAACGGCCGTCATCCTTATCGCGTCACTTCGCAGTGGCTGAACCCGGAAAGCCTCGAGGTGCACGTTTTCAAGAGCGAGAACCTCTGGTACGACCCCTCGTCCTATCTCGAAACCGATACCATCCCGGTCTTCATCGAACAGGGCAATCCCAGGAAATACCACATGGATCTGAGTTTTCTGCCTAGACTGGCCAAGTGACAAGCGCCCTGCACGCCTGCGCGCCTGCGCGTGGCACCGTCCTGTCGAAGGGCTTCTTCTCATCATCGATCACTACAAGGAACTGCCATGATCACCACCTTGATCGTCGTCGCCGTCATCGCCCTGATCGTCTTCTACGTCGTGAGCGTCTACAACCGGCTCGTATCGCTTAAAAACCGCTTCCAGAACGCCTTCGCCCAGATCGAGGTGCAGCTCAAGCGCCGCCACGACCTGATTCCCAACCTGGTCGAGACCGCCAAGGCGTATCT
>NZ_JAMZBD010000621.1:0-1523 GCF_024158685.1 Halomonas sp. 707D4
GGTGGACGTGGTGCGTCTCAACTTCTCCCACGGCACCGCCGACGACCACCGTGCAAGACTCGAACGGGTGCGCGAGATCGCCGCACGGCTCGGCCGAAGCGTGGCAGCCTTGGGTGACCTGCAGGGACCGAAGATTCGTATCGCGCGCTTCAAGGAGGGCAAGGTGGTGCTCGCCGAGGGCCAGGACTTCGTGCTCGATATGGGCCTCGACCCGGACGCTGGCGACACCGCTGCGGTGGGCTGCGACTACAAGACCCTCGCCCAGGACGTCGCCGCCGGCGACCGGCTGCTGCTCGACGATGGCCGCGTGGTGCTCGACGTCACCCGCGTCGAGGGCCAGAAGGTGCATACCCGGGTGGTGGTGGGCGGCAAGCTCTCCAACCACAAGGGCATCAACAAGCAGGGCGGCGGGCTCTCGGCGCCGGCGCTGACCGACAAGGACAAGGCGGACCTCAAGACCGCCGTGGCGATCGGCGTCGATTACCTGGCGATCTCGTTTCCCCGCTCGGCGGCAGACATGCAGGAAGCCCGTCGCCTCTTGGGCGAAGAGGGCGCCGAGATCGGCCTGGTCGCCAAGGTGGAGCGCGCCGAGGCGGTGGCGGATGACGAGACCCTCGACGGCATCATCGAAGCCTCGGAAGCGGTGATGGTCGCCCGGGGCGATCTGGGCGTCGAGATCGGCGATGCCAAGCTGGTCGGCGTGCAGAAGCGCATGATCAAGCGCGCGCGCAGCCTCAACCGTGCGGTGATCACCGCAACGCAGATGATGGAGAGCATGATCTCCGCGCCGCTGCCCACCCGCGCCGAAGTGTTCGACGTGGCCAACGCGGTGCTCGACGGCAGCGACGCGGTGATGCTCTCTGCCGAGACCGCCGCCGGCGACTACCCGGTCGAGACCATCGAGGCGATGGCGCGGGTGTGCCTCGGCGCCGAGCGCGAGCGCACCGCTCAGGAGTCCGGCCACCGCATCCACGAAGGCTTCACTCGCGCCGACGAGACCATCGCGCTCTCGGCGATGTACGCCGCCAACCACATGGAAGGCGTGGTCGCCATCGCCTGCATGACGGCGTCGGGCTATACGCCGTTGATCGCCTCGCGCATTCGCTCGGGCCTGCCGATCGTGGGCCTGGCCCACAATCCCATCGCCCAGCGGCGCATGGCGCTCTATCGCGGCGTGGTCTCGCTGCCCTTCGACACCAGCGCCATGCAGGCCACCGAGCTCAACGATCGGGCCCTCGAGCTTCTGGTGAAGCAGGGCGTGGCCAAGCCCGGCGATCACGTCATTCTCACCCGGGGCGATCACATGAATGCCCACGGCGGCACCAACACCCTGAAGGTGATGACGATCACCGACCAGCACGCCCGCGCCTGAAGGAGGCCGCCATGACCCTGTCGCGTCGTCAACTGATCAAGGCCGCCCTCGGCACGTCGCTGCTGGCCAGCGTGCCGCTGCTGTCGACGAGCGTGTTCGCCGCCGACACCGAGGCGGCGACGCTGCCGCTGACCATCCACACCGAGCAGGG
>NZ_JAMZBD010000622.1:0-1520 GCF_024158685.1 Halomonas sp. 707D4
AAGGCGTCACCGGCGAACACGCTCCCGGCAACCGACCAGCGGCCGGGAGCGCCCTCGGGCCAGGCCAGGGCGATGCCATCCAGCGCGGCGTTGGCGTAGCGCGGCACATCGAAAGGCGCCTCGACGGCGGCGGCCAGCGTGCGGCCATGGGCGTCTGCCAGGTCGAGGGTTTCATTGCCCACTTCCCGGCTCACCAGGCGTGCGAGCGCCGCGCGGGCCTCGTCAACGCTCAAGGCATCGCTCTGCTCGGGGCCGCGCGTCATGGGCTCGGCCTTGCGCGCCGTGTGGCGCGATCGAGCTCCAGGCGCTGCTTGTGCGCTTCGTCGTTGAGATTGACGAAGTCGCCCGGCGCGTGCGCCATGTCGACATCGCAGCTCGCATGACGCTCGTACCAGCGCGTGAGCTTGCGCTCGCCGCTGGCCAGGAACGCGCGCAGGTCGTCGGCAAGCGACGTGTCGATCAGCGCGACCGTCGGGTGCCGGCGCTCGCCGTCGAAGGCAACGCCAATGCGCGCCGTGCCGATGCCGGCCACCAGGCGTTCGACCACGTCGTCCGGCAGCAGCGGCGTGTCGCAGGGCAGAACGACCAGCCAGGGCGTGGTCGCCGCCTCGAGACCGCTCAGCAGGCCCATGAGCGGGCCGTGAAAGCCGGACTCGAGGTCAGCGATCACGCGGTGGCCGAACAGCGCGTAGGCGTCCGCGTTGCGGTTGGCGCTGATCAACACTTCATGGACCCGGCCTTCGAGGCGGCCAAGCGAGTGGGTAAAGAGCGGCGCGCCCTCGAACGGATCGAGCCCCTTGTCACGCCCGCCCATGCGGCGGCCTTCGCCGCCGGCCAGGACCAGGCCGGTCAGTTCGTCCTTCGCGATCATGGGCTTCGCGATCATGAGAGTACCTTCGCCGGGGGTGAGTGGGGCGGTGCACGCATTTGGACTCGACGTGCCGCTTGAAGTGCCATGTTCGCAATCGTCGCGGCGTTTTTAAAGGGCGTCTTTGCTATGCTGGCGAACATCAGCCGTTCAAGGAGACATCATGCAAGCGTTCGATGAATTTGACCAGACGACCCGCACCGAGCTCGAGGCGGCCGCCTTTCGCCGGCTCCTCGCCCATCTCGACGACAACAAGGACGTCCAGAACATCGATCTGATGATCCTGGCGGACTTCTGTCGCAACTGCCTCTCCAAGTGGCTGGTGAGCGCCGCCGAGGCGCGCGGTGAAACCCTCGACCTCGAGGCCGCGCGGCAGTACGTCTACGGCATGCCCTACAGCGAATGGAAGGCGCACTACCAGGGCGAGGCGACGCCCGAGCAGCTGGCGGCCCTCGAGGCGCGCCAGGCCCAGAAACGCGCGAAGGAGTGACCCCGTGGACGCCATGCAAGCGCTGAACATCGCGGTGTTGACCGTCTCGGACACGCGCGGCGAGGAGAGCGACACCTCCGGCCAGCTGCTGGTCGAGCGGCTCGAGGGCGCCGGCCACCGGCTGGCGGAAAAACGCATCGTGGTCGATGACAAGTACCGCAT
>NZ_JAMZBD010000623.1:0-1519 GCF_024158685.1 Halomonas sp. 707D4
GTGCAAAATACCTTTACCCGCCTCGGCGTCGCCGCGGGGCAGGCGCAAAAGCGCCACCAGCGTGCCGGCGCGCTTCTCCACCGGCGGCGCGCTTCCCAGCACGTGAAGGCCGTGGCGAATCTGGCGCTCCTTGATATCGCACAGGAACGTATCCAGCTCGTTGAGCAGCTCGGCGTCGCCCTCGCTGCCGTTCTGGGCAAGCTCCCGGTCGATGCCGGTGTCGCGCAGGTGCGCCAGGATCTGGCTTCGAATCAACGCCTCGCGCCGCGGGTCCATGTCCAGCGCCTGGTAGTACTCGTCGCACAGCGCCTCGAGCTCGGCCATCGGCCCATAAAGCTCGGCGCGGGCGAGCGGCGGCATCAGGTGGTCGATGATCACCGCTTGGCTTCGCCGCTTGGCCTGGGCCCCTTCGCCCGGGTCGTTGACGATGAACGGGTAGAAGTGCGGCATCGGCCCGAGCGCGATTTCCGGCCAGCAGGTGGCGTCTAGCCCGGTGCTCTTGCCCGGCAGCCACTCGAGGCTTCCGTGCTTGCCCACGTGAATCACCGCATCGACGCAGTAGTGCTCGCGCAGCCACAGGTAGAACGCCAGGTAGCTGTGCGGCGGGGCGAGCGCCATGTCGTGGTAGCTCTGGGTCAAATCCTCGATGAAGTCTCTTTCCGGCTGGATGCCCACGAACGTCTCGCCCAGGCGCACGCCTGAAATCATCAGCCGGCCCTGGCGGTACTTCGGGTCGTCTTCCGGGGCGCCCCAGCGGGTGGTCACCACGTCCTGAAGCGCCTGGGGGAGCGTGTCGAACCAGGCGCGGTACTCGTCGGCACCAATACTTTGCCAGCAGCCGCGATGCGCAAGGCCGTCCGGGGCGTTGGTGATCGTCTCCTGCAGGAGATGTATCAGCGCATCGCCGCTTTCGGGGATGTCGGCCACCGGGTAGCCGGCGCCTTGAAGCGCCAGCAGAAGTTTGCGCGTCGAAGCCGGCGTATCGAGCCCCACGCCGTTGCCGATGCGCCCGTCGCGGTTGGGGTAGTTGGCCAGCACCAGCGCCACGCGTTTTTGCGCGCTGGGCGTTTCACGCAGTGCCTGGTAGCGCCAGGCCAGGCGCGCCACGAAGGCGGCGCGCTCGACGTGCAGCGCGTGGTGGGTAATCGAGAGCTGGCAGCGCTCATCAAAGTGCGCCTCGCTCTTGAAGCCAACGGGCCGGGTGATGACGCGGCCATCCATTTCCGGCAGCACGATCTGCATCGCCACGTCCCGGGCGCGAAGCCCGGCGCTTCCCGCTTCCCAATCCTCGACGGTGCTGCTCGCGAGCATCGCCTGGAGCACCACCGGGTCACCCGCGAACAGGCTCTCGCCCGCCGCGCCGTCTTCGGTAGCGCTGCGGTTGACCGAAAAGCTCGTGGTGTTGAGCAGCACCGCCGCGCCGGTCTGCTCGATCAGGTAGTCGACGAACTCGATGCAGGCGGCCTCCTTGAGGGAGGCGACCGCCACCGCCAGCGGCGAAAAGCCCTCGGCCAAGAGC
>NZ_JAMZBD010000624.1:0-1506 GCF_024158685.1 Halomonas sp. 707D4
GCCCTGGGCCTGGCCTTCGGCGTTGCCATCGTACCCGCCGCCCTCGCCTTCGTGGTGCCGATCAACGCCTTCGTCATGGCCATGTTCACGGCGTTTCTGATCCACCTTCTGAGCCTGAAGCGTGGCGTCACGGTGGAGACCATCGTGCTGCTGGGCATCGCCATGGTGTTCATCTTCAACTCGCTCATGGCGCTGATCCAGTTCTTCGCAAGCCAGGAAGCGGTGTCTGCGGTGGTGTTCTGGACCCTGGGCAGCCTGACCAAGGCGACCTGGCCGAAGTTCTGGATCGCGCTGGGCATTCTCGCCGTCGTGCTACCGCTGCTCGCCCGCCACGGCTGGGCGCTGACCGCCATGCGCCTGGGCGATGCCAAGGCCGAGAGCATGGGCGTCAAGCCGCGCGCGCTGCGCCTGGAAGTACTGGTGCTGGTCTCGCTGCTCTCCGCCGTGGCGGTGGCCTTCGTCGGCACCATCGGCTTCATCGGACTGGTCGGGCCGCACATCGCGCGCATGCTGCTGGGCGAGGATCAGCGCTTCTTCCTGCCGGGCTCGGCACTGTGCGGCGCGCTGATTCTCTCGGTGGGTTCGGTGATCTCCAAGCTGATCATTCCCGGCACCATCATCCCGATCGGCATCATCACCTCGTTGGTCGGCATTCCGTTCTTCCTGTTTCTGGTGCTCAACCACAAGAAAGCGTCATGGTGATTCCCTCATGGTAACCCTCAAGCTTGACGGCGTATCCGCCCGCTACGGGCGGCGCACCATCGTCGAAGAGATCACCACGCCGCGTTTTGAAGGCGGCCAGGTGGTGGCGCTGCTGGGCCCCAACGCGGCGGGTAAATCGACGCTTTTCCGGCGCATTCTGGGCCTGGTGGCCGGTGAAGGAGCGGTCAGCATCGCCGAGACCCGGGCCGAACGCCCGGTGGCCTACATGCCCCAGGACACCGGCGCAAAGGCGGTGCTCAGCGTCTATGAATCGGTACTGCTGGCGCGCATGCAGGGGCGCAGCCTCAAGGTGGAGCCGGAGGATCTCGAGCAGGTCGACCGGGCGCTCGCGGAGCTCGATATCGTAGCACTCGGCGAGCGCGATATCGGTGACCTGAGCGGCGGCCAGCGCCAGCTGGTGAGTGCCGCCCAGGCGCTGGTGCAGGAGCCGGAGATCCTGATGCTCGACGAACCCACCTCGGCGCTGGACCTGAACCGCCAGATCAACCTGCTCACCGTAATGCGACGGCTGGCGGATCAGCGCGGCATGCTGATCCTGGTGGCGCTGCACGATCTCGGGCACGCGCTGCGTTTCACCGATTGCGCCATGGTGCTCGACCACGGCCGCCTGATCGCCTGCGGCGCCACCCACGAAGTCATCACCCCCGAGCTTCTGCGCCAGGTGTACCGGGTAGAAGCGCGCATCGAGCCCTGTTCCAAGGGCCGCCCGCAGCTCATCGTCGAAGAAGCCGTCTAAAGTGGCTCGCGCCGGCGGGTGGGCCCCGCCGGCATCTCTTCTTTTAC
>NZ_JAMZBD010000625.1:0-1506 GCF_024158685.1 Halomonas sp. 707D4
GGAACACCACCGACGAGTGGACGCTGAAAGGCGGCATCAGCCAGGGCTACAAGACGCCGACGCTGAACCAGCTCCACGACGGCATCAACGGCTTCGGCAACCAGGGGCTTTCCGCGAGCCTGGGCTCGCCGAACCTCGAGCCCGAGAAGAGCACCAACTACGAGGTGGGCGCGATCTACGACAACCTCGACGGCTTCTCCGCCGGGGCCACGGTGTTCTTCACCCAGTTCCGGGATCGCATCGCCAATGGCGACGATCTTCCCAACTGCCAGTTCACCGACAGCAGCGGCAACCAGCCCTTCGCAGATGCCGCGAACTGCCTGAGCGTGGGCAGTTTCACCACCCAGGAGAGCTTCAGCCAGCAGATCAACGTCGACCGCGCCGAGACCCGTGGCGTCGAGCTGACCTCGAGCTACCGGTTCGCCCCGGACTGGACCATCGGCGGCGGCTATACCTTCACCGACACCGAAGTGACCTCCGGCGACAACGAAGGCCAGCGACTGACCAACGCGCCTAGGCACAAGCTGACGGCGAATCTCTCCTGGGCGATCAACGAGCGTTGGAGCACCACGCTCGAGGGCGAGTACTACTCCTCTCGCGAACGCTTCACCGGTGATGTCACCGGAAGCTCCGCCGCGCTGGTCGAGCAGGTGGGCAACAAGCTCGACGGCTATGAGCTGTTCAACCTGCGCTCCTCCTATCGCTTCTCGGACAACGTGCGCCTGACCGGCTCCGTCTACAACCTGTTCGACAAGGACTTCTCCGCCTACGACACCTATAGCTTCGACGGCGATACCTACGTCGCCTACCGCTACACCCAGACCGGCCGCGCCACCGACGGCGTCGCCCTCGACGGGCGCAGCTACTGGCTCTCGGCCACCTACGAGTTCTAGACCCGGTCGCTCTTGACCCGATCCAATGCGCGCCCCTGGCGCTTGCTGATTCAGCCCCGGCTTCGCCCGGGGCTTTTTTTGTGCGCGGGAGCGACCGCCAAAAAAAACGGCCCCGAGAGGGGCCATCTGTCTGCGAGATGAAGCGAATCAGAAATCGACGTTCAGGCCGAGCCAGAGGCGGCGGCCGTCCTCGACGTAGCCGTACTCGTCGTAGGTGACGTCCTCGTCGAACAGGTTGTAGATGCCCGCGCTGACCGTGGTGGTGTCGTTGAGCGCGTAGCCAAGCCCCGTATCGACGAAGGTGTAGGACGGGGCGACCAGCGAGCCGCTGGAGCGCCCGCCGGTGGGCTGGCTCTCCTCGCCGCGGTAGGTCACCCGAGTCCACTGGCTGAGCTGACTGTCGATCTGCCAGTCGAGCGAGGCCGACACCTGGTGCTTGGGCAGCTGGGTCAGGGGGTTGCCCTTGTACTCGCCGCTTTTCTGCTCGGAGTCGGTGTAGGTGTAGCTGGCCGACAGCGCCAGCGCATCGCCCAAGGGTGCTGCAAGGCTCGCCTCCACCCCCTGGGTGACGGCTTCGTCGATGTTGACGCGGTAGGTCGGGTCGCTGCCGAAG
>NZ_JAMZBD010000626.1:0-1501 GCF_024158685.1 Halomonas sp. 707D4
CTCTCGACCCCGCCCGCCACGGCGATACCGTGCAGGGCCACCGCCAGCGGCTCGGCCAGCGCCGCGCGCTCGAGGGGAAGCGACTCGGGCAGCACCCGGATCATGCCGGGCTCGACGTCCAGGTACTCGCTCATCCCGCCCTGGGTGTGCGGCCAGGTCGAGGCGGAGCCGAGGTACGCGCCCTGCGGCCACAGGTGCGGCTTGCCTTCGAGCCCGCGCTGGGAGACGCCGAAGGTGGCCGGGTGAAGCGTCACCGGCGTGCCGGGCGCCAGCTCGCCGCTCGGGTCGTGCTCGACCACGCCGGCCATTTCGTGGCCGGGCACCAGCGGTTCGCGCACCACGAAGGCGCCGTTGGCGCCTTCGTGGTAGTAGTGCAGATCCGACCCGCAGATACCGCCGAAGGCCATGCGCAGGCGAATCTTGCCGGGGGCGAGCTCCGCAAGGGGGAGGGTTTCTTCGCGCAGGTCCTGCTTGCCGTGAATGACGAGTGCTTGCATGGGTGTTTCTCCAGGCGGTGGCTACACGACCGAGGTCATGCCGCCGTCGACGAAAATGTTCTGTCCGGAAACGAAGCTCGACGCGTCGGAGCATAGATAGACCAGCGTGCCGATCAGCTCGTCGAAATGACCCCAGCGCTGGGCGGGGGTGCGTTTCTCGACCCACTGGTTGAAGGCCGGGTCCTGCCACAGGGCGGTGTTCATCTCGGTCTTGAAGTAACCCGGTGAAATGCAGTTGACCTGGATGTTGAAGCGCGCCAGATCCGCCGCCATGCCCTGGGTGAGCATCGCCACCGCGCCCTTGGTGGCGGAGTAGGGCGCGATGGTCTCGCGCGCCAGCTTCGACTGCACCGAGCCGATATTGACCACCTTGCCCGAGCCGCGCTCGCCCATGGCGCGGGTTACGCCCTGGGAGACGTAGAACAGGCTCGACAGGTTGGTGGCGACCAGCGCGTCCCAGTCGGTGGGCGCGAACTCGTTGAACGGCGCGCGCCGCTGGAGCCCCGCGTTGTTGACCAGGATGTCCGGCGTGCCGTATTGGGCGATCAGCGCATCGACCGCCGCCCGGGCGGCATCGGCATCGGTGACGTCGAAGCTCACTGCCTCGACGCTGGCACCGGTCTCCTCCGCCATGGCGCGGGCCTGCGCCTCGACCTGGGCCAGATCGCGCCCGTGCAGGATGACGCGCGCGCCCTGCTGGGCCAGGCCCCGGGCGAGGGCATTACCGAGCCCGCGCGAGGAGCCGGTGACCAGGGCCAGTCGGCCGTTTAGATCGAACAGTGATGGCGTCATGGGAATCTCCTTGCAAGCGTGAAGGCTAGAACAGCACGAAAATCAGGTAGGCAAAGGCAAAGCCCACCAGCGATTCGAGGGTCTGCTGCACCGTCCAGGTCTTGAGCGTGGTCTTGACGTCCATGCCCAGGAGCCGGCCGACCAGCCAGAAGCCCGAGTCGTTGACGTGACCGGCGAAGACCGAGCCCGCCGCGGTGGCCAGCGTGATCGCC
>NZ_JAMZBD010000627.1:0-1499 GCF_024158685.1 Halomonas sp. 707D4
ACCCTCTGCCGCGAGGCGGACTTCATCACCCTGCACGTGGGCCTCTCCGAGCAGACGCATCACCTGATCGACGCCGAACGCCTGGCGCTGATGAAGCCCGAGGCGCGCTTGGCAACCGCCTGGCCGATGCTGCCGATGCCGACGATGCCCAGCGTCATGCCGTGCACGTCGCGGCCGAAGCAGCGCGGCCACTCGCCGGCGCGGGTGGCCGCGTCGACCCGGGGCAGGTCGCGGGCCAGCGACAACAGCAGCGCGAAGGTGAAGTCCGCTACCGCGTGACGGTTGGCGGCGGGCACGTTGGTCACGCTCACGCCGTGGCGCTTCGCGGCGGCCAGGTCGATGTTGTCCACGCCCACGCCGTGCTTGGCGACCACCTTGAGGTGGGGCAGCGCGGCGAACACCGCCTCGGTCATCGGGTTGAAGGCGACGATGGCGGCGTCGGCATCGGCGGCGCGGGCGATGAAGTCCGCCTCGCTGATGTCCGCCGGCAGGCTCTCGACGGTGGCGCCCGCCGCCTCGATCAGATCGAAAGGCGTGCGGGAGTACTTGGCGAAGGAAGGGGAGGTGCAGACGATCTTCACGCGAACTCCTTAGAACAGGCTGAGCTGATGGCGGCTGGCGACGATGTCGGACAGCTCCGGCACGAACTTGTCGCCGTCGCCCTGAGCCAGGGCACTGGCGTAGAGATCGCTCACCGCGTGGGCGACGTCGGCCTTCACTTCCAGGGCATCGGCCAGCGCCGCCACGTAGCGGATGTCCTTGCCGGCGTTGGCCAGGGTGAAGCGGTGGGCGTTGCGGTCGCGCTCGAGCACGTACTGGAAGAAGGTCTGGTAGAAGCCGCTGTCCATGCGCGAGCCGCGAATGACGCTGTCGAACACTTGGGGCGAGATGCCGGCCTTGGCGCCGATGGTCAGCGCCTCGGAGAACACCGCGCCGTAGCTCATGGCCAGAAACTGGTTCAACAGCTTCATAGTGTGGCCGGTGCCGACGCCGCCGCAGTGCAGGATCTTGCCCGCCCAGGTCTCGAGCACCGGGCGCAGGCGCGCAAGCGTCTCGTCGTCACTGCCGACGATGGCCTGGAGCTGGCCGGACTCCGCCTGGGTGGGGGTGCCGCCGAGGGCCGCATCCACCAGGGTGATGCCGTCGTCGGCGAGCGACTCGGCCAGGCGCCGGGTCACGGTGGGCTGGGACGTGGAGCAGTCGACGATGATCAGCGCGTTGCCTGCCGCCTTGGCGCCGGCGCGCAGGCCGTTGTCGCCGTCGATCACCTGTTCGACGTGCTCGGAGGTGGGCACGCAGAGAAACACGATGCTGCAGTCGCGGCCCAGCTCGGCGGCGTTCTCACCGCCCTCGGCGCCCTTGGTGACGAGGGCATCGACCGCCACAGCCTTGGGATCGAAGGCCTTGAGCGGGTAGCCCGCGGCGAGGATGTTGGAGGCCATGTAGCCGCCCATCAAGCCGAGTCCGATAAAACCGATGCGTTCCATGATGCTCTCCTT
>NZ_JAMZBD010000628.1:0-1494 GCF_024158685.1 Halomonas sp. 707D4
GTGCAGCTTCTGCCCGGCGACGGCCCGACCGTGGGCAGCGTGCTGAGTTCGGACCCACGCATCACCGGCGTGGTGTTCACCGGCGGCACCGACACCGCGCAGATCATCAACCGCGCCCTCGCCGCCCGCGAGAACGCGCCGCTGCCGACCCTGATCGCCGAGACCGGCGGCATGAACGCGATGATCGTGGACTCCACCGCCCTGCCGGAGCAGGTGGTGGTCGACGTGATCCAGTCGGCGTTCCAGAGCGCCGGCCAGCGCTGCTCGGCGCTCCGGGTGCTCTACCTGCAGGAGGACGTGGCGGATCGGGTGATCGAGATCCTCAAGGGGGCGATGAGCGAGCTGCACATCGGCGACCCGCGCGACCTGGGCACCGACGTCGGCCCGGTGATCGACGAGGATGCGCGCAAGGGGCTTCTGGCCCACATCCAGACGCTCAAGGACGAAGGCCGGCTGGTCGCCGAGGCCTCGATGGCCGCCGAGCATACCCAGAACGGCACCTTCGTGGCGCCGGTGGCCTTCGTCATCGACGGCATCGAGGCACTGGAGCGCGAGCAGTTCGGACCAATACTGCACATCGTGCGCTACAAGTCCCGCGACATCGATCGGGTGATCGATGCCATCAACGGGCGCGGCTACGGGCTGACCTTCGGCGTGCACAGCCGCAACGAGTCCTTCGCCGCCGAGATCGCCCGGCGCATCCGGGTGGGCAACGTCTACATCAATCGTAATATCATCGGCGCCGTGGTGGGCGTGCAGCCCTTCGGCGGCCAGGGCCTTTCCGGCACCGGCCCCAAGGCGGGCGGGCCGCACTACCTGCAGCGCTTCGTCACCGAGAAGACCGTCACCAACAACACGGCGGCGCTGGGCGGCAACGCCTCGCTGCTGGCCCTGGGCGACGATTGACCCCGGTGTCGGAGGCGCCTTGACACTCACCCCCTGCGGGGGGTGAAGTAAATCGGTACCGGGCAGCGACCTGCGTGCCAACAACAACATGTCGTGTCGGACTTTGGATTCGATCAACAGGGGAAATTCTATGGATATCGGCGTCTGGATCAGTCTTTTCGCATACTTCGCGCTCATGATCGGCATCGGCGTCTATGCCATGCGCACCTCCACCTCGACCTCCGAGGACTACGTGTTGGGCGGGCGCACCTTGAGTCCCAAGGTGGCCGCGCTCTCCGCCGGTGCCTCGGACATGAGCGGCTGGCTGCTGCTGGGCCTTCCCGGGACGATGTTCGTCTCCGGGCTCGGTTCGGCCTGGATCGGCATCGGGCTGTTCGTCGGGGCGTTCTTCAACTGGCTTCTCGTGGCGCCGCGCCTGCGCGAGCAGACGGTGCACTACGGCAACGCCATCACCATCCCGGCGTTCCTGGCCAACCGCTTCCCGACCCGGGCGCTGTCGCTGCGCACGGTATCGGCGATCGTCATCGTGATCTTCTTCGCCGTCTATACCGCCTCGGGTCTGGTCGCCGGCGGGCGGCTGTTCGAGAG
>NZ_JAMZBD010000629.1:0-1492 GCF_024158685.1 Halomonas sp. 707D4
AGCCGATTGCCAGAAGTACTTCCAGCGAGCGGGCAGCCCGCGCGGGTTCTTCTCGACCACCTTGCGGTAGTCGTCCACCCAGCCGATGGCACCGAACCCCAGCGTCACGCCCAGCACCACCCAGACGTAGTAGTTGGTGAGATCTCCCCACACCAGGGTGCTGAGCGCGATCGAGAGCAGGATCATCGCCCCACCCATGGTGGGCGTGCCGGCCTTGGAGAGGTGCGACTGCGGGCCGTCGTCGCGCACCGCCTGGCCGATCTGGCCTTCTACCAGGCGGCGGATGACCCATGGCCCCAGCCACAGGCAGAGCATCAGCGCGGTGATCGCAGCGAGAATGATACGAAGCGTGAGGTAGTTGAAGACCTGAAAGGCGCTCTGGTACTGCGCCAGAAAATTCGCCAGATGAACTAACATGAACGGCGTTTACCCTGTTTCAACCGAGCAGCGCGGCAATGACGCTTTCCATGCCCGCACTGCGTGACCCCTTGACCAGCAACGTGGCATCGGGCGGCAGCGTATTGATGATATGACGCGCAAGCGTCTCGTGGTCGTCGAAATGCTGCCCGCGACCGTGGGCAGTGCTGATGATGCGAGCCGCGTCACCACAGGTGAGCAGCGTGTCGATGCCAAGCTCACGGGCGATGCGGCCCACCTCGGCGTGCAGCGCCTCGGAGGCCTCGCCAAGTTCCCCCATTGCTCCCAGCGCGCACCAGTGCGGCCCTGGAAACGCTTTCAGGGTCTCGAGAGCGGCCTTCATCGCGCCCGGGTTGGCATTGTACGTATCGTCGAGCAGCGTGGCGCCGCCTTTCGCCTTCAAGACGCTCAAGCGGCCCTTGAGCGGCACGAGCGATCCAAGCCCCGCCAGCACGTTCTCTGGCATGACGCCGAGGACCAGTGCCGCGGCCGCCGCCGCCAGGGCGTTGCTGACGTTGTGCAGGCCCGGCAGCGGCAGGCGCACCTCGCCAAGCGACACCCCGTTTTCGACGAGCGTGAAAGCATACCGCCCTTGCGGGTCGCAGGAAAGGCCCCGGGCGCTGACGCACGCATCGCTCGAAAAACCGTAGCTGATCACCCGATGAGGCGCTGCAAGCGCGGCCCAGGTGGCGAAGTAGCGATCGTCGGCATTGAGCACGGCGACGCCGTCGGCGCCGAGCCCGGCGAGGATCTCGGCCTTGGCCTGGGCGATCTGGCCCATGCCGCCGAACTCACCGACGTGGGCACCGGTCACGTTGGTGATGATCGCCACGTCCGGCGCCGTGAGCCGCGCCGTCCAGGCGATCTCGCCCAGGTGGTTGGCGCCGAGCTCGACCACGCCGGCGCGGTGCTCGTCGTTCAGGCGCAGAAGGGTCAGCGGCGCGCCGAAGTCGTTGTTGAGGTTGGCTTCGGTGGCCAGCACCGGCCCGAGCGGCGCCAGCAGGTGCGCGGTCATCTCCTTGACCGTGGTCTTGCCGCTGTTGCCGGTCACCGCGACGATCGGGTGCTTGAAGCG
>NZ_JAMZBD010000630.1:0-1486 GCF_024158685.1 Halomonas sp. 707D4
GAGGCGAACGGCATCAGGCCGCTGCCCGCCTCGGCGACCTCGCGGGCGCGCTCGCCGGTGCCCGCCGGCGTCAGCGCCAGCAACAGCACGAACAGCGTGATCAGAAGCGTCAGCACGTCCAGGTAGCTGGTCAGCCACCCTTCGTCGCCTTCGTTGCCGGTGAAGGGCGATTCCAGCGCGTGACGGGCGTCGTGGTCGAGCATGGTGCTACCCCTTGGCCGTCGCGCCGTCGTCCGGGCGTGGCTTGACGTGGGGGTCGCGAATCTCGTCGTGGTAGTTGGCGACGAAGGAGTTCAACGTCTCTTCGATGAACGACGGCAGGCGACGCTTGGTGATCAGCGAGATGCCCTCGAGCACCATGTTCATGGTGATCAGGCGCTCCTCGGTGCGCCGCTCGAGCTTCACCGCGATCGGCTTGAACACCAGGTTGGCAAGCAAAATGCCGTAGAAGGTGGTCAGAAGCGCCACCGCCATGCGCGGGCCGATCACCTCAAGGTCACCGGCGTCCATCACTTCCAGCATGTTGACCAGGCCCACCAGGGTGCCGATCATGCCGAAGGCCGGGGCGTAGGTCGCCATGGTGCGAAAGATCTGCGCCTCGGCGTGCTCGCGCGCCTTGAGCCGGGCGATGCGCCAGCGCAGCATATCGAAGATCTCGTCCTCCTTGGTGTTGGCGATCACGAGCTGGATACCGGTGCGCAGAAACGGGTTGCGGGTGTGCTCGAGCTCGCGCTCGACCGCGCGCACGTCGCCCTTGAACCACAGCCGGGCCATGGCCACCAGCTCGTCGATGTCGTCGCGCACGAAGGTGTTCTCGCGGCGAAACACCAGCCCGACCAGGCGCACCACGCGCACCACTTCCTTGAGCGGGTAGCTGATGAACGTCGCCGCCAGGGTGCCGGTGATGACGATGGCAAGCCCCGGCAGGTTGATGAAGCTTTCCGGGGACTCCGCGGTAAAGAACAGCACGCTCACCAGCAAGAGGATGCTGGCGCCTATTCCGATCAGGGTAGAGGGGTTCATCAACGGCTCCTCGCCGGTCGTGGGGTTGAAAAAGCGAAGCGGCTCACTCGGCCTCGTGCAGGCGCGCGCGCAGGCGGCTGATCGCCTGGCTGTGCAGCTGGGAGACGCGCGATTCGGTCACGCCCAGCACCGCCCCGACCTCCTTGAGGTTGAGCTCTTCCTGGTAGTAGAGCGCCATCAATAGCTTCTCGCGTTCGGGCAGCGCCTCGATCGCCGCGATCAGCGTGGCGCGCTGCTGGCCGTCGAGCAGCTCCTCGAAGGGCGCGTTCAGGGCTTCCTGGGCGGGCTCGCTGCCCTCCTCGAGCAGCTCCTCGAAGGGCAGCAGGTGGCCGCTGTTGGTATCGTTGAGAAGCTGCTGGTACTCGGCCAGCGGCATCTCCAGGTGGCGGGCGATCTCGCCCTCCTCCGGGGCGCGGCCGAGGCTCTGCTCCAGATGGCGGATCGCCTCGTCCATGGCCCGGGC
>NZ_JAMZBD010000631.1:0-1469 GCF_024158685.1 Halomonas sp. 707D4
CTGCCATACTACCGCGCGCGGGTCGTCGAGCAGCGTCTCGCTGATCTCCTCGCCGCGATGGGCGGGCAGGCAGTGCAGGAACAATACGTCGTCCTTGGCGGCGTCGAGCATCGCCTCGGTCACCTGGAAGCCCGCGAAGTCTGCTTCGCGCTTGGCCTGCTCTTCCTCCTGGCCCATGGAGGCCCAGACGTCGGTAGTGATCAGATCGACCCCGCGGGTCGCCTCGACAGGGTCGTGGAACAGCGTGACGTGGTCACCGGCGGCCTCGAGGATGTCGGCACGCGGCTCGTAGCCCTCGGGGCAGCAGACGTGAAGCTTGAAATCGAACTGGCGCGCGGCGTTGATCCAGGAGTGGCACATGTTGTTGCCATCGCCCACCCATACCGCCGTGCGGCCCTTGACGCTTCCGCGGTGCTCCACCCAGGTCATCACGTCGGCAAGCAGCTGACAGGGGTGATAGTCGTCGCTCAGCGCGTTGATCACCGGCACGGAGCTTGCGCCGGCGAAGGTCTCGAGGCCCGCGTGAGAAAAGGTGCGGATCATCACCGCGTCGACCATTTCGGAGAGTACCCGGGCGGTGTCCTCGATCGGCTCGCCGCGGCCGAGCTGGCTGTCACGGGGCGAGAGGAACAGGGCGTGGCCGCCGAACTGGGTCATGCCGGTCTCGAAGGAGACGCGGGTGCGGGTGGAGGATTTCTCGAAGATCATCGCCAGCGTGCGGTTGGTGAACGGCGTGTAGACCGGGCCGTTCGCCTTGAGATCGGTCTTGATGGTGATGGCGCGCTGGATCAGGTAGGTGAGCTCGTCCGGGCTCAGATCCAGCAGGGTCAGGAAATGGCGGGTCGCCATGGCAATGTCTCTCCTCTTAAATACACCATCCTAGCGACGGCGCAGGGGATGCGCAACGCCATCGGCATGCGTAGAATAGGCCCACCCGACGACGCCGAGCGGTATTCGGTGATCGCGACGAAATTGCGGCGGACGTCGCTGCGCTCGACGCGTGGTCTAGACTACCCCCGGTCCGCCATCGATTTAAGGAGCACGACATGAGCACCACGGTTGAGAACATCCAGCGCCAGATCAGTGAAAACCCCATCCTGATCTACATGAAAGGAACGCCCCAGCTGCCTCAGTGCGGCTTCTCGGCCCAGACCGTTCAGGCACTGATGAGCTGCGGCGAGCGCTTCGCCTTCGTCAACGTGCTGGACAACCCGGACATTCGCAGCGAGCTGCCCAAGGTGGCCAACTGGCCGACCTTCCCCCAGCTGTGGGTCGAAGGTGAACTGGTCGGCGGCTGCGACATCGTGATGGAAATGCACCAGAGCGGTGAGCTCGAGAAGCTCGTCAAGGCGGCCGGCCAGCGCGCCGCTGCCGCCGACAACGGCGACGCGCCGAGCGAGTGATCCCCTCGGCGCTCGCGCGCCACTTGCACGTTGGCTCCCCGGCGGCCTGGCCGCCGGGGGCCCGCC
>NZ_JAMZBD010000632.1:0-1468 GCF_024158685.1 Halomonas sp. 707D4
GTTCAAGGGCCTGCATCGTCCGCCGGTGTTCATGGAGCGCGCCCAGGGCGCCTACCTGTTCGACGTCGAGGGCAACCGCTACATCGACTACGTCGGCTCCTGGGGGCCGATGATCACCGGCCACGCCGACCAGGACGTGCTGGCGGCGGTGCGCGCGCGCCTCGACAACGGCCTCTCCTTCGGTACGCCCACCGCCGTCGAGACCACCATGGCGGAGCTGATCTGCGAGATGATCCCCTCCATGGAGATGGTGCGCATGACCAGTTCCGGCACCGAGGCGACCATGTCGGCGATTCGCCTGGCCCGCGGCAGCACCGGCCGCGACAAGATCGTCAAGTTCGAGGGCAACTACCACGGCCACTCGGATTCGCTGTTGGTCAAGGCCGGCTCCGGTGCGCTGACCCACGGCGAGCCGAGCTCGCCGGGCGTGCCGGCATCGCTTGCCGAGCATACCGTCACGCTCTCCTACAACGACCCGGAGGGGGTCGAGGCGTGCTTTGCCGAGATCGGCGACGAGATCGCCTGCATCATCGTCGAGCCGGTGGCCGGCAACATGAACTGCATCCCGCCGCAGCCCGGCTTTCTGGAGACCCTGCGCCGGGTGTGCACCGAGCACGGCAGCCTGCTGATCTTCGATAAGGTGATGACCGGCTTTCGGGTCGCCCTCGGCGGTGCCCAGGCGCACTACGCCGTCACCCCGGATCTCACCTGCCTCGGCAAGATCGTCGGCGGCGGCATGCCGGTGGGGGCCTTCGGCGGGCGACGCGACATCATGCAGAACCTCTCGCCGATGGGGCCGATCTACCAGGCGGGGACGCTCTCCGGCAATCCGCTGGCCATGGCTGCCGGCGTGACGCTCTTGCAGAAGCTGCGTGAGCCGGGCTTTCACGAGGCGCTCGCCCAGCGGGTGCGGACGCTGTGCACCGGGCTCGAGGAGCGCGCGGCCGCGGCGGGCGTGCCGATGATGACCCAGTCCGTCGGCGGCATGTTCGGGCTCTTCTTCACCGCGCAGTCGCGGGTCGACAACTTCGCCCAGGCGACCGCCTGCGACCCGGAAGTCTTCCGGCGCTTCTTCGGCGCGATGCTCGATCACGGCGTGTACCTGGCCCCTTCGGCGTTCGAGGCAGGCTTCATGTCCAGCGCCCATACGCCGGAGGACATCCAGAAGACCCTGGACGCCGCCGAGAAGGCGTTCGCCCTGCTCTAGCGCCTGGTCGCCCCGCCACTGCTACACTGAAAGCGCCGCGATCTCGCGGCGCTCGTGGTTACGAGGTAGACCACCATGAAACGATTCCCGGCACTTTCCTGCCATGTTGGCCTTGCGGCGCTGGTCGCCGTGTTATCCACCGGCGCATTCGCCTTCGAGGAGCAGGAGATGAATCGTATCCAGATCGATATCAGCGGCACGCCAGGTACCCAGTTCTCCATGCACTGGCGGGTGAGCGACGGCGACGACGTCACCGAGTAC
>NZ_JAMZBD010000633.1:0-1466 GCF_024158685.1 Halomonas sp. 707D4
CCTCGACTTCGAAACCGCGAATGGCGGTGCTCGCCACGCCCGCCTCGCTCAAAAGGCCGTCGAGCAGCGAGCGCGTGCCGGAGGACGCCTGGCGATTGACGAAGCGCACGCCCTCGAGCGCAAGCGATGCCACGCCCTCGATGCCGAGCGGATTGTTGGGGGCCACCATCAGCCCCTGAGTGCGGGTGATGAAGCCGATCACCCGATGCTCGCGGGGGTTCAAGCGCTCGTGGTAGCTCGCGCGAATGCGCTCGCCCACCGCACCGCGCGGTAGATGAAAGCCCGCCACGTCGCAGCTGCCGCGATCGAGCGCGGCAAGCGACTCGTGAGGACTGCAGTACTGCAGGTCCAGCGGCAGCGCCGTCAGGTGCCTGGGCAGAAGCTCGACGGCGAAGCCGTGGCTTGCGTGCAGGCGCAGCACCGACACCGCCCCCTGCTGCTCGCGGGCGATGGCGAGATTGAGCTCCGAGCCGAGGCTTTCGAGCTGCGGCCCCAGCCGCGCCACGGCGCGCTGCTCCGCCCATAGAAGCTTGTCACCCAGCGGCGTGAGCTGCGCGCCGCGCCCGCGCTTGAGTTCGACCAGCGCCACACCGAAAAACGCGTTGCCCTGGCGCAATACGTTCCACGCATGCCGGTATGAGATACCCACGTCCTCGGCGGCCTGGGTTAACTTGCCTCGTCGATGAACCGCGCCCAAGAGGCGAAGCAGCTGTACGTCCAGCGGGTTGCCCGCCTCGTCGCGAAAGCACCAGGTGGGAAGCACGGTGATTTTCTTCATTGGCAGCATCTTTCATATTTTGTCGTTATGAGCTTGATGCTAGCGTGACATCGACCGTGGTGCACGCCTTTTCGACTCGACTTCAAATAAGCATTAGCGTGCATATTTATAACAAACAATCCGCACCGGGAGAGACACCATGAAGCCGTCTCCAGAATGGTCGTCGGCGTCGATTCAAACCGAGATCGACGCGCTCAAGCACAAGCCCGGCGCGCTGCTGCCGATTCTTCACGCCCTGCAGGACCGCTTCGGCTTCATCCCGACCGATGCGATTGCCCTGATCGCCGCCTCGCTCCAGCAGACCCGCGCCGAGATCCACGGCGTGATCAGTTTCTACCACCATTTTCGCACTACCCCGCCGGGGCGCCACGTGGTGCAGATCTGCCGCGCCGAGGCGTGCCAGTCGGTGGGTGGGCGCCAACTCGAAGCCCACGCCAAGGCGCGCCTGGGGGTGGATTACCACCAGACCACGCCGGATCGCGAGATCACGCTAGAAGCCGTTTACTGTCTGGGCAACTGCGCCTGCGGCCCGTCGATTCGCGTCGACGACCAGGTACGCGGACGCGTGACCGAGGAAGCCTTCGACGAACTGCTCGACGAGCTGCAGACCCGGCCGCTGGAGGTGAGCGCATGAGCATTCGCGTTTTCGTTCCCCGCGACACGACGGCCCTGTCACTGGGCGCCGACG
>NZ_JAMZBD010000634.1:0-1459 GCF_024158685.1 Halomonas sp. 707D4
GCAAGGCAGCGCGCGGCAACCAACTGAGCCGCGGCGAATGGCCGCTGCCGGACGCCGCCACGCCGAGCCAGTGGTTGCATCGCGGCCTCGTCGCCCTCGATGCCCACCTGGACAGCACCGATGACAGCTTCCAGGCCGACGCCAAGAGTGCCTTCACCGCCCTGGCCGTGCATCCCGAACTCGATGAAGCGCTGCGCCCCACCGCCCAGGCGCTGCTCGACGCCTTCGACACCCGGGACTCCGACCCGCACTTCGGCCACGCGGCGCTGGCGCTTGCTCATCGCCTGGCCATCGAAAGCGCGCTAAGCTGACCGGGCCTATCACTGTCAGGGAACCACCATGAGTCTTCACCTCGCCCCCGGGCCCGAGGGCATTCGCTCGCAGCTCTTTCACATCATCTTCGAGTCCGACACGCCCGGGGCCAAGGCCTTCGACCTGGTGTTGATCGTCGCCATCCTGACCAGCGTCGCGGTGATCCTGCTGGGCAGCGTCGAAACCTACGCCCAGCGCTATGGCGATATCTTCCTCTACATGGAGTGGACGCTGACCACCGCCTTCAGCATTGAGCTGCTGGTGCGGCTCTACTGTCTGGAGCGCCCCACCGTCTATCTCAAGAGCTTCTACGGGGTGGTGGACCTGATCGCCATTCTGCCCACCTGGCTGGTGCTTCTGGTACCCGGCGCCCACGCCCTGGTCATCGTGCGCCTTCTGCGGGTACTGCGTATCTTTCGTATCCTGCGCCTGATGGAGTTCGTCGGTGAAGGCCAGATGCTGCTCGAGGCACTCAAGCGCAGTTCGCGCCAGATCCTGCTCTTTTTCAGCAGCATCCTGATGGTGGTGACGCTGTTCGCCGCCCTGATGTACACCATCGAGTCCGACGAGGCCGGCTTCACCAGCATTCCGATCTCGGTCTACTGGGCGATCGTCAGCATGACCACGGTGGGCTATGGCGACATCGTCCCGGTCACGCCGCTGGGCAAGTCGATCACGGTGATTTTGATGCTGCTGGGCTACTCGATCATCGCCGTGCCCACCGGGGTGTTCTCCGCCCAGGTGATCCGCTCGATCCGCGAGGAGCGCTACTCCGAGGAGGCCTGCCCCGGCTGCGGCCTCGATCGACACGAAAAGGGCGCCCGCTACTGCCTGCGCTGCGGCACCTGGCTCGACGAGTTCAGCGACGATCCGCGCGAAAAGAAAAAAGAGCCGCGCCAGGACGACGATGCCGGGGAGTGATCCCCGGCATCGATAGGCGCCTCATTCAGGTCTAGCGCTCGAAAGGAGCGGTATCGCCGCGCCCTTCACGCACGATGGTGGGCGGCGCGGTGCGCAGGTCGATGACACTGGTGGGATCGAGATGGCAGGCGCCGCCGTCGATGATCAGATCCAGGTGCGCGCCGAAGCGCTCGCGGATCTCCTCGGGCTCGTTCATCGGCAGCGTCTCGTCGACGGGGATCAGCGT
>NZ_JAMZBD010000635.1:0-1450 GCF_024158685.1 Halomonas sp. 707D4
CCTCGAGCAGGACCAGGCCCACCGCAAGAGCCGTGAAAGCCAGCTCGCCGCCGACATCGCCACCGCCCGGCGCGATCTCGACGAGCAGCGCCGGGTCAGCGAAGGCGACCGCGAGCGCCAGGCTGCGATCGACGAGCGCCTGGAGACCCTTTCCCCGGACATGGAGGCGCTCGACGAGCAGCTCGTGATGCTGGAAGAGCGGCTCGCCCAGCTCGCCCCGGCGCTCGAGAGCGCCGAGCAGCACTTTGCCGACACCGATGCCCGCTGGCGCGACGCCGGCCGCGACGCCGAGCGCCGCCAGGATCAGATCAATGATCTCGAGCAGCGCATCAAGCGCCTGCAGGGCGAGCGCGCTCGCCGCGAGCAGCAGCGCGGTGAGCTCGACGACAGCCGCGTACTGCGCGACGAGCACGCCGCCTGCCGCGAGGAGCTGCAGGCCGCCGACGCCCGCGCCGAGGCCTTCGAGATCGAGCGCGCCGCCGGCCAGGAGCGCTTCGCCACCGCCCGCGCCGCCCACCAGGCGGCGCTTGCCGAGCGCGATACCCAGCGTGGCGAGCTGAGCCGCCGTCAGGGTGAGCTCGCCTCGCTCAAGGCGCTGATCGACGCGGCACTGGCGGATCACGACCCGGACGTGCACGCAGCCCTTGCCGCGCGCGGGCTCGAGAACGCGCCTCGCCTGGGCGAGACCCTGACGGCGAAGCCAGGCTGGGAGCCGGTCATCTCCTGGCTGCTCGCTCCCTGGCTCAACGCGCGGCTGGTCGATGCCGCCACCCTGGCGGCGCTGCCCGAGGCGCTGGCCACGGACTGGTGCCTGATCGCCCGTGACGGCGCGGCGCCTGCCGAGAGTGACCGGCTCGATGCGCGGGTCGAGGGCGCCGGGGCGCTGGGCGAGTGGCTGTCGCACATTCACGCCGTGGAGAGCGACGACGACGCCCTGGCGCGCATGGCGAGCCTCGCCCCCGGCGAAAGCGTGGTCAGCCGTCAGGGGCTCTGGTGCGGGCGCGGCTGGCTGCACCAGAAGGCCAACGGCGAAGGCGTCGATACGCTGCTGGTGACCCGGCGCCGCTTCGACGAACTGAGCCTCGAATGCGCGGCCCTGGAGGAGGCGCTCGAGGCACTCGACGAGCGCTGCGAACAGCTGGCGCTCGACATCGAGACCCTCGAGGCCGAGCGCGACGAGCGCGGCGCGGCGGAACGCGAGCACGCAGGCCTGCGCCAGCAGCTCGCCATCAAGGAGCAGCGCCTGGCCCAGCGCCTCGAGCACCTCGAGGGGCGCGCCGCCGAGATCGACGACGAGCTCGCCACCCTCAAGGAGGACGAGGCAGCGCTTGCGCTCGAGCTGGAGGAGCAGCGCGAGCGCTGGGGCGAGGCGATGGCCTTGCTGGATGAAGCCGCCACCGCCCGCGAGGAGTGCGTCGAGCAGCGCGACCGTGCCCGCGAGGAGCAGGAG
>NZ_JAMZBD010000636.1:0-1449 GCF_024158685.1 Halomonas sp. 707D4
TCGAGGATCAGCGCGTCATACACCTCGGTGCGCACCAGAAAGTCCGCCTCCTGGCCGGCACCGACGACTTCGACCAGCCAGTCGCCCTCCTTCAAGGCCTTGGCGAGCTCGTCGGCCAGCGCCGCGTCGTCTTCCACCAGCAAACACTTCATGGTCGCCCTCCCTGGCGCTCACCTTGCGCGCATCATCTCGTTGATACGCGCTCCCTCGATCTTCATCAACTGCCCGGTACGGGCGTCGAACTCGAACTCCACGACCTGGCCCTGGGGGCCGAGCATCTTGATCTCGTACTCGATCTCGTCGTCGTCGCGCTCCATCTCGACTTCGATCACCTCGCCCAGGTAGCGCGCCTCCAGCCAGTCCAGCAACTGCTCCAAACTCACCGCCTCGCCCTGGCGTACCTCGCCGTGAAGCCCTTCCCAGTGCTGGTCCGCGTAGGCGCCGCCGGCCAGCACGCAGGCAGCGAGGGCGCCGGCGAAAAGTCGGCGGCGAAGCGCAGGCGTGGGCGGACGAAGGCAGCGTAGGTTCATGGCGCCAGCATGCCAAAGAGTACATGAACGCACCATGAACGGCGCCGTCAGGTTGGCGAAAGCTGCGCGCTGCTATAACGGTGTCATCGCGCTGGAGGAGCCGGCGCACGTTCACTTTTTTCTCGACCAGGAGTTTGCCATGACGACCATGACCAAGAGGCTGACGATTCCGGCGACCGCCGTACTGCTTACCGCTGCGATGGGCAGCGCCCAGGCGGACAGTCTGGCGATGGATCGCCTCGACGAGGTCCTCGGCCACGCCGCCGACTACGGCTTCACCCACTTCGAGGAGATCGGCATCAAGAGCCGCAACCGCGCCGAGATCGAGGGCTGGCTCGACGACGAGTGGTTCGCCGACATCGAGTTCTCGCTGGACAACGGCGAGACCCTGCAGGAGGAGCGCGAGCGACTGATCTCCGGCGCCTGGGGCATGAGCGAGGAGGACGTCCGCCAGGCGTTCGAGGCGGCGCGCCAGGAAGGCATGACCGAGTTCGAGGAGATCGACATCGACCGCAGCGGCATGATCGACATCGAAGGGCGCGACGAGAACGGCCGCGAGCTCGAGATCAGCCTGCGCCAGGGCTCCTTCGAGGTGACCGAGGTCGACCGCGACTGAAGGCGCCCTCGTTCCCTCGACGACAAGACGGGTCCTGGTGACCCGTTTTGCGTATGAGGATCGACGCTCAGCGGCAGTCCTGGCAGTTGCCGCGCGCCATGATCGCCTCGCTGATGCGCTCGATCCCCTGGCGGTATGCCGCCTGGCGGTAGGTGATCTTCTCGTCCCTGGCGCGGGACAGCACCCGGCGCGCCTCGCGCTCGAGGGTCTCGTTCAGGCGCCGGTCGACCTCCTCCGCGCTCCAGGCCTGGCCCGCGCGGTTCTGCAGCCATTCGAAGTAGCTGACGATCACCCCGCCGGTGT
>NZ_JAMZBD010000637.1:0-1433 GCF_024158685.1 Halomonas sp. 707D4
GGAACGCATCGATGCGGCGGGCGATCTCGTCGCTCTCCACGTCGGCGGACTGCACCATGAAGGCGATGCCCGGGGTGTCGAGCAGCGGCGAGTAGCTGGCGTTGACGACGTAGCCGAGCTGCTGTTCGGTGCGCAGGCGCTGGTAGAAGGGCGTGCCCAGCCACTGGGCGATCACGCCGAGGGTCGCCTGCTCCTGCACGCTCTCGTCGTGGCCCTGGGCGTAGCGCAGCACGAGCGACTCGTCCCGGGCGCTGTCCGGATGCAGCACCTGGCCGCCTTCGCCGATGGCCAGCGGTGTCAGGTTGGCCACCTCGTCTCTTTCGAGCCGCGGGCGCAGGGCGTCGCGGATGAGGTTCGCCTGGGCGCGGGCCTCGTCGGCGTCGAGGTTGCCCACCGCCATGGCGTCCACGTAGAGCGAAGCGAGAAAGCGCCGGCGGAAATCCTCGAGGTGATGGCGCTCGAGGCGCTCGCTCGCCCGGTAGAGCTCGGCGCTCGACCACTGCGGGCGCATCAGGGCCTCGCTCAAGGTGCGTCCGGCCTGGTTGTAGAGCGCGGCCTGGGGGGCGTTGCGCCACTCTCGGGCGAGCTGGTAGCGCACCCGGTCGAAGACCTCGTCGGTGATCGGCGCGCGTTCGAGCTGCTCGATCGCCTGCTCGATGAACGGCGTCTGGCCGTCGCGCCAGCCCGAGAACGACATTGTCATGCCGCGGGCATGGGGGTAGGCGCTGAACGACTGACCGGCGAGCCAGGCGGGGTAGAGGGTGGTGCTCAGGCTATCGTTGAGCCAGCCGGCGAGCATCCGGGTCAGCACCGCTTCCTCGGCGGAGTAGCTTGCACTCGGGTGCTGGAGGCTGACGCGCCACTCCACGCTCGGGGTGTTGAAGCGGCTCTCCTGCATGTGCCACACCGTGAACGAGGGCGTCTCGATCAGCACGCTCGGCGCCTCGTCCTGGCCCGGTTCCAGGGTCAGGTCATGGGCGATGAAGGGGTTGGGCGCGGGCAGCGCGAGCCCGCCCAGCGCCTGTCCGGCGGCCGGGGGCGCGGGCAGGGTGCGCCACTGGGTGTCGAACCAGGGCGAGACGGTGTCGCTCTCGACGTCTGCCGCCGAATAGATGCGGATCAGGTTGTCCTGCGTGAGCGCATCGAGATAGACCGCCTGGGCGTCCTCGTCCATGGCGTCCATGCGGTAGGGGGCGTACTGGACGTCCTCCACCGGGTAGCGTGACAGGCTCATGGCGAGCTGGGTGGCCTCGCTCTGGGCGTCGCCATGCTGCTGGAAGCGAAACGCCTGTTCGGCGAGCGTGGCCTGCTCATCGAAGCGCCACGGCTCGATGCCTTCGCGGCGAATCTCGTCGACGGCGGCGAACAGCGTCGCCTGCACGTCCTCGAGGCGCTCGGCGCCGCGCGGCGTCAGGCTGATGGCGACGGTGAAC